>JBNMGJ010000151.1:0-4637 GCA_050872185.1 Mogibacterium sp. | reverse complement strand
TTTGGTGCAGATTCTGCCGTTCCGCTGATTCAGAAATACGATAATATTCTCATTTCCCAGACCTTCTCCAAATCTCGGAGCTTTGCAGGGGGACGCCTGGGATTTGCCATTGGAGACAAGGGCTTAATCGAAGATTTGATTACTATGCAGTATTCCACCAATCCGTACAGTGTGAATACCATGTCTCTGATTCTGGCCGGAGCCGCCCTGGATGAAGATGCTTATTACCGGAAGAATTCGGAAATCATTCAGAGAAATCGTGAGTGGACTGCGCAGGCGCTGACCGAACTGGGATTCACGGTGCTGCCGTCCAAGGCGAACTTTGTTTTCGCTCGGCATCCGAAGGTAGATGGAGAGAAGATGTATTTACGCCTGAAAGAAAAAGGTGTATTGGTTCGCCATTTCACCACAGAACGGATTCAGGATTATGTTAGAATCACCATAGGAACAGAAGAACAGATGAAAGTTCTGATAGAGAAAGTGAAAGAAATTCTGCAGGAGGCGTAAATGATGAGAAATGCAGAAGTGAACCGCATGACGGGAGAGACGAAGGTACAGCTGTTCTTGGATTTGGATGGAGCCGGTAAGAGCGATATTGATACGGGCATCGGATTTCTGGATCACATGCTGGTGCTTTTATCCCGGCATTCGGGCTTCGATTTGATGGTCAAATGCAATGGGGATACCTATGTGGACGACCACCATTCCGTGGAGGATATTGGCATTAGTCTGGGTCAGGCTTTTGCCGAAGCCATCGGAGACAAGAAGGGAATCTGTAGATATGCAGATACCACACTGGCCATGGATGAAGCACTAATTCTGACATCGGTGGATATCTCGGGACGAGATTTTCTGGATTACCGCATGGAGATTCCGTCGGAGAAGGTGGGCTCCTTCGATACGGAGCTGACCGAAGAATTTCTGATGGGGTTCGTTCGAAATGCAGGGGTGACGCTACACGTTCGGCAGCTAGCCGGGCGAAACAGCCATCATATTATTGAGGGAATGTTCAAATCATTGGCACGAACTCTTCGGAAAGCGGTGGCGATTGACGAACGATTTGCGGACTCCATCCCTTCCACCAAGGGGAGACTGTCGGAAACCACACCAGAGGCACCGGTTCGGGAAGAGGTGCAGTGCGGTCTGGGCGATGACAGCTATGCGAAGGGAATCGCCCGAGGAATGACACGGGAAATGACTCAGGAGGTCGCCCATGAAGCCTCGAAGCCAATACAGAAGAAATTGTCATCCACCGAGGAACTGGAGAAGGAGCTTCTGGAGAAAGGATTGTTATAATGGTTAGAATCATTGATTACGGCGTGGGAAATCTGTTTTCCCTTCGTTCCTCCCTTCGGTCCATTGGGATTGATGCGGAATACACGGGAGATCCGGAAGAAATTCGGAGGGCGGATAAATTAATTTTACCCGGGGTAGGTGCTTTCCGAGATGCACGAAAGGCATTACAAGATACAGGCTTGGATCAGGTGGTAATTCGTGAAGCGAAGGCCGGAAAACCCCTGATGGGTATTTGCCTGGGAATGCAGATGCTCTTCGAGAAGAGCTACGAATACGGAGAGTATGAAGGATTAGGGTTAATTCCCGGTGAGATTGTAGGGATGGAAGGACGAATCCCGAAGGAGCTTCCCATTCCCCACATCGGTTGGAATTCTTTAACCATGGGGAATCCCAGCCCACTGATGAAGTATACAGAAGAGGGAGATTACGTATATTTCGTCCATTCCTACTATGCGGATACTCCGGAAGAGTACGTGATTGCCCGAACGGATTACGGAATCCCCATGACGGCAGCAGTGCAGAACGGGAATGTGTACGGGTGCCAGTTCCATCCGGAGAAAAGCAGTTCGGTAGGCCTTTCGATTCTGAAGGCGTTCAGCGAGTTATAGGAGGTTGAAAGATGAATATTTTACCGGCAATCGATCTGTATGAAGGCAAAGTGGTACGCCTCTACAAGGGAGATTACAACCAGATGACCGTGTATGATGAGAATCCGGTGAATACGGCCCTCAAATTCAAAGAGGCCGGCGCCAGTTGGATTCATGTAGTGGATCTGGAAGGAGCCAGAGACGGTGGCACACCCAACATGCAGGTGGTGAAGGATATCATCGATGCGACTGGGCTGAAGGTGGAAATCGGTGGTGGTATCCGGAACATGGAGACCATCGAGAAGTATATCGAGATGGGGGCATCCCGAATTATTCTGGGTACTTCAGCGATTAACAACGAAAATCTGGTGGTGGAGGCGACACGTCTTCACGGAAGACGGATTGCCGTAGGTGCGGATGTAAAGGACGGCTATGTGGCCATCCGGGGATGGACCCAGAAGTCCATGTTCACCCTTCACGATTTCTGCGAGAACATGCAGATGAAGGGGGTAAAGTACATCATCTGCACAGATATCTCCAAAGACGGTGCCCTCCAGGGAACCAATCGGGAGATGTACCGGACCCTGTCGGAGAAGTTTAACATGCGTTTCATCGCATCGGGAGGAATCTCTTCGGTGGAGGATATCCGGGCGCTGAAAGAAATGGGGCTCTACGGTGCCATTATTGGAAAAGCATATTATCAGGGCGTGATTGACCTGAAAGAAGCAATCCGGGAGGAAGCATGATTACGAAAAGAATCATTCCCTGCCTCGATGTGAAAGATGGCAGGGTTGTGAAAGGCGTGAATTTCAAAGGATTAAGCGATGTCAGTTCCCCGGTGGAACTGGCGGAGTACTATACGAAGAGTGGCGCTGACGAGATGGTGTTCTATGACATCACTGCGTCTGCAGAGGGACGGAAGCTGTTCACCGATGTGCTGACCGAAGTGGCTTCAAAGGTATTCATTCCACTGACGGTGGGCGGTGGAATCAGTTCGATTGAAGACTTCGACCGAGTTCTTAAGTGTGGAGCCGACAAGGTCAGTGTGAATTCCGGCGCCATTCGGAATCCAGAACTTATCACCGCAGCGGCCGAGAAGTACGGAAACCAGTGTGTGGTCCTTTCCGTGGATGCCGCCCGGGTGGATGGAAAGTACATGGTGTTCGCCAAAGGCGGCAGAGAGAACACCGGAATGGATGCGGTGGAATGGATTCGCCGAGGTGTGGAACGAGGGGCAGGAGAGATTGTTCTCAATTCCATCGATACAGATGGAGTGAAGAAGGGATTCGATATTCCCATGCTCCAAGCAGTTTGTGATGTGGTGTCCGTGCCGGTGATTGCATCCGGTGGTGCGGGATGTGCCCAGGATTTCACCACGCTGTTCCGAGAGATTCCTTCCATCAGCGCAGGCCTTGCTGCATCTATATTCCATTTCGGAGAAGTGGACATTCGGGATCTTAAGGATGAACTCGCTTCCGAGGGAATTTCGGTGAGACGATAGAAAAGGATAGAACAGGGGTAGAGAAAATGTTCGATATTGATCAGCTTAAATTTGACGAAAAAGGCCTGATTCCTGCCGTCATTGTGGAGGCGGGAACCCACCAGCTTCTGATGGTGGCCTACATGAACCGGGAGAGTCTTCGCATTTCGATGGAGACGGGGAAAACGTGTTTCTTCAGTCGCTCCCGGCAGGAGCTCTGGACCAAAGGGGAGACTAGCGGAAATTATCAGCACATTGTCAGCATTACGGCGGACTGCGACTATGACACATTGCAGGTTATTGTGGAGAAGGATGGACCGGCTTGTCACACTGGGTCGGAGACTTGCTTCTTCCATCCGGTGTATGAGAATTCGGAGAAATCTGATTTTACACTGGAAAGCTTGATGGAGCTGATTCGAGGACGGAAGACCGACCCGAAGGAGGGCTCCTACACCACTTATCTCTTCGAGAAGGGCTTGGACAAGATGCTGAAGAAAATCGGCGAGGAATCCACCGAAGTGATTATTGCGGCTAAGGACAATGATGCCAAGGAGACCATCTATGAGATTTCGGATTTGGTCTACCACGTAATGGTGATGATGATTGAACAGGGCATTTCCCTGGCGGATATCCGGAAGGAGCTGGCCTCCCGCCACGTAATCGATCACAAGGTAAAGCAAGAGAAGATGAGAGCGGAGTAGCAAACCATGGAGTGGAAACGAAATTTTCATACCCACACCTGTTATTGTGACGGGAAGAATACACCCGATGAGATGGTAGAAGAGGCGGTAAAAAAACATTTCTCCGCCATTGGGTTTTCCGGCCATGCCTACACATCCTTTGACACCAGTTACTGCATGGACGATATGGCGCTAGGAAAATATCTTGCGGACCTCAGCCGCCTTCAAGAGACGTATCAGGATCGGATTCAGATTCTAAAGGGCCTGGAGTACGATTACTATGCGGAGCAGAGCCGCGAAGGCCTGGATTACACCATCGGATCGGTGCACTATGTGGAGGTGAACGGAGCGTATTATCCGGTAGACGAGAGTCCAGAATGTACGAAACAGATTATTGCTGAATGCGGTGGCGATGCCATGGCTTATGCGGAGCTGTATTTTGGTACAGTGGCGGATGTGGTATGGAAGACCGGTTGCGATATCATCGGACATTTCGACCTGATTAAGAAGTTCAACCGAAATGGAGTAGTGCTGGTGGATGAGCATCATCCCAGGTATGTGACGGCCTGGAAGAAGGCGGTGGCACAGCTTGTG
>JBNMGJ010000223.1:0-2876 GCA_050872185.1 Mogibacterium sp. | reverse complement strand
CTTCAGAAGTAGGCACCGAGGATGATTCTGGAGCTTCTGTCGGTTCTTCTTTTTTCTTTCTCCGATGGAAGAATCCGTGCTTCTTTTCCTTCGGCACTTCCTCCGGTTTCTCCTCAGAAGGGGAATCCTTTAGATTTTCTGAGGGGTCTGTGGAATTTTCAGCTACATTTTCTGAATCATCGAGTGGCTCTTCGCTTGCGCTCTCTTCGGGCGCACTCTCTTCGAAATTTTCCGGTTCCTCAGACCGTATAGGAGCGACATCATCCTCTTCAACCTCATTCGAATGTTCATCATCATCGGAAGTTTCTTCTTCCGTGTTTTCGTTTGAAGTCTCATCGGCAGATTCTTCGCCTCGTTCTGATGCGAGAAGGGAATCCACGTAGGCTGCACCGGCTGCAGCATCGTCACTATCCAGATTTGCATCGGTGTTCTCTACCGACTGGATATCCTGCAGATTCAAATCCTCCTCGGATGTTTCCGTGTACTCCAGAGGTTCTTCTACAGTGATTTCCTCTACATCATCATCCGAGCTGTCACTACCCGTGTCGTTTTCTTCAGCATCGGATTCGGACTCCTCATCTCCATCGGAAACTTCTTCCCCCACAGAGAGCAGGTCAGTGTCACCGTTCGGTACATCGGTAAAATCAAAGGTGGTCTGTTCTCCTTCTTCCGATGAATCTTCATCAGACTTCTCTTCGGAGTTTACAATGTACTCGGAATCTTCTTCCGACTCGGGTGCCGAAGAATCCTCCGGGTCATCCATCAAGAAGGAAGAGATGTCCGTATCGTCCTCCGAAATCTCTTCGTCGGCATCGAACTGAGAAAGATACTCCTGCACTTCGAGTTCTTTGTCCGTTCGCTGGTCGTTGTCTTTTTGCATATTTCATCCTCCCATAAAGATATTCCATTATATCACAAACTAGGATTCTCTTGTAGTTTTTTTCAATATCTAAAACTAGTGCATGATTAGAATCCGAATATATTCCGATCCATCATCGGGAAATTCTCCAGTGCGTTCATCACGCGGACAACGGCTTTATCCGTTGTGGTAACATGGACCGCATCGGTGCCTTTGCTCTTGGATGCAAGATAAGTCATTACCGTAAAGGTCTCATCATCTTCCTCCGGAATTGTGGCATCTACGGTAGAGGTATCGTTTACCTTTGCGTAGGCATCTTCCACCAGCTGATAGAGACTGGAGTTTCCGTTCTGATATGGGGAGTCGGTAATTTCCGTTTCCAGTTTGACACCAGATAGGGAAGCCGCGGCGCGGTTTTCTTTTACAACCTGTTCTAGATAACTGCTGTTCTGAGCCGATGTAGAAAGGCGCACACAGAGCTTTCCGTTCTGAGCGCACAGGTTCTGGACGCTGTTAAATCCATACAGGTCACCTTCCTTAGAACCGTCTGGAACGTTCTCCTTATCGAAGCGATAAGCGCCGGACTTGACGGTGTACAGGAAGTTGGAGAGTTTGTTCGTTGCACCATCCGAGTAAGCGTAGGATGGAAGGGTGGTCAGCTCGGTGTATTCGTAATACGAGTCCGGAAAATCCTTCTTGTTATCGTCTTCGAAATCTTCGATTCGGTCGTCCAAATAGGTGGTGACGGACTCCATAGAATAGGAGTTCAGAAGAATCGTGGCTTCAATGCCGCTTGGAGACATGTTTCCGTTATTCTGGACTTTCACATTTGCTAGCTGGAAAGAAATAGACTTGGTCCGAAGCCGGGTCAGGATGGTGCTGAGACAGGAAATCGGATTAGTCTGCTTCAGGGTGTCACCGGAAGGGGTCGCCGCGTTCAGTCCGCCAATCTTGATTCGAAGGGCAGAATCACAGTATCGTGCCGTCTTACGGTAAGGTACGGAAACGGTTTGAACTGCATTGGCATAGGAATTTCTAGAAATTGCAACGTCTTCACCCTGGCTGAGAAGAACGATTCGAGAGTTCTTCGGGATGTACTTCTTGCTCAGGTTTCGAGCACCGGTGTGAAGATTTTCGTCATTATAAAGGAAGATAACTTTCACATCGCTTCCGTTCATGCCGTGCTTTGCTAGATATTCGGCAGAAGCATAGGCGCAGATATCCTGTTGGAATGTTGTCGCATTGTACTCCATGGCCACCACGGAAGCAGGAGTGCCATCCTTACGGTTAGAAGCTTTCGAAGAAAGAATCACGTTCTTGTTCGAGTCGACGGTGCACTTCAGATTATTCACATCGCACCAGTCGGTGAGCAGCTTCGTGATGGTAGCAGTGTCTTTAACATCGTCCTGATGAGAAGCCACTTCCTCCGCCATGTTATTCAGTTCTCGTTTGTCGGTGATGTTGTACAGCTGGCTGAGCCGGTGAGCGCTGTAGCTGGCAATGGATACGACGATAACTGCCAAAATCGTAATAAATATGATGAACTTTTTCTTTTTTGTCATTGAAATATACCATCTTTCCATATATAATTAATCGAATCCATTATAACCTGTTTCGGCAGATAGTCAAAGTGAAAATAATTTAAAAAACTATTGCATTGACTAGCGAGGCTGTGCTATAATATTGCTTGCGTCGAGTGAAGACGTAAATTTTGAACATAAAGGAGGTGCGGCAAATGTCCAGGAAATGTGAAGTTTGCGGTAAGGGACAGACTTCGGGAAACGCTGTTTCTCATTCGAATAGACACTCCAGAAGAAAATGGAATGCGAATATTCAGACTGTAAGAGTCAGTGAGAACGGTGCGGTCAGAAAGGCGAATGTTTGCACAAGTTGTCTGAGATCTGGCAAGGTTAACCGTGCCATCTAGTCCATACACGCAGTGTGAGAGTCCTAAATGGGTTTCCGTTTAGGACTTTTTTGTTATAAAAAAATCTTTTCTATATGTGGGCTTCCGGAG
>JBNMGJ010000037.1:0-12232 GCA_050872185.1 Mogibacterium sp. | reverse complement strand
CCAATATACTCCGCATACCGGGTAAAATCAGCAATCATTTCTTCCGGCGCTCCGGCCAGGCGAAGACCTGCAACTATAGGAGCCTTTAGAAGCGCTCCTGTCTTATTGGCATCGATAAAGCGAAGCATTTCTTCGGTGCACTCTTTTGTTTCTCCTTCGATATCCGCCACCTGTCCGGCCACCATCCCGCAGATTCCTGCATTGTGGGAAATAGTCCAAGCCGCGTCGGCTCCCCGTTTCATTTCCTCCGGAGTTCCGGCAGTAGCGGTTTCTCGAAGCATGATTTCATGAGCGGTATTCAGGAGTCCGTCTCCAGCAAGAATGGCCAGCGCCTCCCCATATACCTTGTGATTGGTAGGATTTCCGCGCCGCAGGTCATCATTGTCCATGGCCGGAAGGTCGTCGTGAATCAGCGAATAGGTGTGGATATATTCAATCGCACAGGCGAAAGGAAGAGCCTTCATTACCTCTCCACCGGCGAAGTCACAGGAGGCCAACAGCAACACTGGACGGATGCGTTTTCCCCCGCTGGTCAGGCTGTAGGACATGGAGTCGAACAGCGTCTTTACTTCCGTCGGCTCCTTGGGAATGTAATCCAGAAGATGCTCTTCTACCAGATTTCTATAGTAATCATAGTGATTCATGTCCGTCCTCCTTTGCTTCGTAGATTTCAATTTTCTGTTCTGCTTCCTCCAGAATTCGGTTTAAATATTCGGATTCTTGGATTCCCTGATCGAATAATTTCAGCGAATCTTCTAGGGATGTGGCCGGCTGGCCAATTTTCTCTGCAGCTTGTTCCAATGCCTGCAGCGATTCCTGGAAACTCTTTTCTTTCGTTTCGTTCATCGCTATTATTCCTCCTCTATGCTTTCGATTTCCTTCACGCTGGTTCTGAAACGCCCGTTGTGGAGAAGAACGGTGTATTCCTGATTTTCTTCCACTTGGTGGATATTAGAGATGACTCGGTTACTATCATCGAGCACGGCAGCGTATCCCTTCGACAGGATTCTTTTCGGACTCCCCTCTTCCAAGCGAATAGTGGCCTGTTGCACTTGATGTTGAACCCGCTGAATTTTATTTTTCATGGCCGAGTACATCAAATCTGTCGTACTGGCCACGTGCTTCTGCTCATTCACGATTTTCCAGCGGAGAGATTCCAGCAGCCTACTACGACACTTCGCAATGGTTTCTCGGAGCTCCTCTGTATCCGGAACGGCAATGTCTGCGGCTTCGCTGGGAGTGGCAGCCCGAACGTCCGCCACGTAATCGGAAATAGATACGTCCGGCTCATGTCCCACTGCAGAAATTACCGGAATTTCCGATGCGAAAATCGCCCTTGCCAGATTCTCGTCATTGAAGGCCTCCAGATCCTCTTGAGAACCGCCGCCTCGTCCCACAATCAGTATATCTATCGGCATACCATTTCGATTCACCTCGTTAGCCTGATAGATTCCCTGGATTAGGCTGGCCGGTGCGTAGATTCCCTGGACGTACGCAGGGAATACCAAAAGGTCCACATAGCTGTTTTTCTTTGTGATGATTTTCTTGAGGTCTCTCAGCGCATCTCCCTCCGTAGATGTGACGATGCCAATTCGTTTTGGGAAGGATGGAAGGGGTTTCTTGTACTTCGCGTCAAAGAGTCCCTCCGCTTCCAACTTCTTTTTCAGCTCTTCAAAGGCCGTCTTTGCCTTGCCCTCTCCAGCATCTTCCATGTAGTGAATCTGGAAAGAGTAGTTCCCGCCCTTCGAATACACTCGGACACTGCCCACAGCGATGACATTCTTGCCGTCCTCCAAGAGCTTTGGGTCAATTTTCGTCAGTTGATTTCTCCAGATGACGCATCGAATGACGCAGTCGGAATCTTTCAAAGAAAAATAGGCATGTCCCTTTCGGGTCAATCCGGAGATTTCTCCCTCAACCGCTAGATTTCGAAGATTGAAATCACTGTCAATCTTGCGGGCAATGTATTCATTTACCTGAGTTACACTAACGGGCTTCATTCCTGCATCGTCCTCCTAGTATGGATATGCCGACCGCATTATCTCCGGAAAGTTCCCGTTTTCCAAAGAAAATCCGGCAGCCATCCTCTTTCTCATTCCAGCTCTTCGAATAGTTACGCAGGGTATCACTGGAAGATACGCCTCCTGCCATTACAACGGTGGGAACATCGTATGCTTTGCTTAGCTCCTTTGCCGTTTGATGGAGTACACGCTGTAGTTCAAAGAAAATGCCAGGGACAATGCGGTCCCCCTCCTGTTCAATGCTTTTCTTTACCTGGGTCTCCATACCAGACAAATTGAAATATCCCTTCTGAATCTTCACCTTGCTGGGACGAAGCGTCACCGGATGGGTCATTGCAATGCGGTCTAAATATTTGCCGGATGGGAATGCATATCCCAGGTGAACTCCCGCTCGGTCCAGTAGCTGTCCCATGCTGATATCCTTGGTTCCACCGATGATTTCCGCATCGTATCCCCAGTCTGTCCGCTGGCAGAGCAAACATTCCGTGGTTCCGCCGCTCAGGTGAAAGAGAATAAAACGCTCCTCCTTCACATCCGGAAGGGACGATAGAATGGCTTCAATGTGTCCTTCCTGGTGAGAAAATTTTCTCATGGGAACCTGTAATGCCGCGGAAATAATTTGCCCGGTTTGGATTCCTGCCAGGAACACCGGCATGTAAGAGCCCTCTACATTTCTTGGCCGTGAAGAAACGGCAATCGACGTGATATCCTTCGGGTTGACCTGCTCAAAAGCCTCCTCAATAAATGAAGGCAGAACCTGGCAATGATGAAAGAAGGCTTCAGACTGACGAAGCCCTCTCTTTCCCTGTTCTACCTTCAAGAATTCCGATCGCTGATAAAGCACTCTTCCGGATTCGTCCGTAATGGCCACGGAGGTTTTGTAGTTGGATGTGTCAATTCCCAGCGCAATACGGTTCATTTATTTGTCTCCTGCAATTTTTCCCAGCACGGAGTTGATGAATGCATAGGAACGGTTCTCTCCGTACTTCTTTGCCATATTTACCGCTTCATCAATGGAAACGCTGTCTGGAATTGAATCCATATAGCAGATTTCCGCTACGGCAATTCGCAGAATTGCCAAATCGGTTTTCGCCATACGGCTCGTTTTCCACTTGTCGGAATGAGCATTGATTGTGGCGTCGATATCCTCTTGATGATCCCGAATCACATCCAGTGTCTTCAGTGCCTGGTTTTCCTTCTGAATTTCCTCATTCTCTGTAATCAGACTGATGTTTCGATAGTCGAAATCATTCATCACGTCCATCTGATACACCACCTGCATTGTCATCTCTCTGATTTCTTGTCTTCTCATAGTATTCGTTGTCCTTACTGTTATTTTCTCTCAATGCCTTCCACGCTGATATTAATGGCATCCACCGTCAACCCGGTATAGGTTTCAATACTTTCCTTTGCCCGGTTCTGAATATCGTAGGAAAGCTGTGGAATATTGACTCCGTACGCCGCCACCAAATGAACGGAGACGGTGACGTGATCCTCTTCTCTTGTAATGCGGATTCCCTGGGTTCCGGTATCCCGTCCCAGTATGTTCCGAGATAAGCTGTCCGCAATTCCGCCTACCAGCCGGACGACTCCATCTACAGAGAGTATCGCTTGGACAGCGTAGTCGGCCACGACCGCATCTTCAATTACAACGGAACCGGCAGGTTCCTTGTGGTTGTTTTTACCCATGAATCGCCTCCTTGATTCTATTCCGAATCATTGGAATCCTCCGGAAGAATTTCAATCTTGAGTTTCTCAATCCGACGATCGCGAACGGAAAGAATGGTGAAGGACAGATTTTCATACCGAATCGGCTTGTATTTCACATCTTCCTTCGGAATTTCTCCCATTAAGTCGATGATGAATCCGCCGATGGTTTCACTGTTTTCGGACTCCAAATCGATATGGGTCTCCTCCGCCAAATCGTCCAGATACACGTTTCCGTCCACAATATAGGTGGACTCGTTCACCTTCTCAATAACTCGTTCGTCCTCGTCAAATTCGTCCGCAATATCTCCTACAATCTGCTCGATGATATCCTCGATGGAAACCAGTCCGCTGAATCCACCGTATTCATCAATGAGAATGGCAATATGGTTCGTGCTCTTCTGCAGTTCGATGAAAAGCGCATCAATATTCTTGGTTTCCGGTACGAAGTAGGGTTCCCGCAGAATACTTTCAATATCCACGTTGTCAAAACCCTTCTGACTGGCCTGGAACAGGTAGTCTTTAATGTGAAGGATGCCGATGATATTATCCGGATCATCCCGGTACACCGGAATCCGAGAATACCGAAGTTCCATCAGTTCATCGAAATACTCTTCCCGGTTATCGTCAATATCTATCATGAACACATCGGTACGAGGGGTCATGATTTCGTAGGCCAGAAGATCATCAAATTCGAAGATGCTGTCAATCATTCGATGGGCTTCTTCTTTGATGTCCCCTGATTCCTGTCCCCGGTCCAGCATGGACATTACTTTATCTTCGGAAAAATAAATATTGTCCACGTCCGTGTTTTTCCGGAAAATCACCAGGAAAATATTGGCCAGAAGAACACATATTTTCACAAAAGGCCAGGTGATGTAGTACACCAGCAGCTGGAAACCTGCGAAACGAATTCCGGATGCATTCTGTGTCTGAGATGCCAGTTTCTTCGGAAGGATATCGGCAATTCCGATGAAAAGCACCAGAAAAAGAATGTCCAGCGGAATCCACCAGTGTAGATTCGTCAGCTTCTGCTGCAGAATTTTCTGAAACAGAACAAATGAAGATAACAGCGTCAGATAGCTCAGAAACAGATCTGCATAATGGTACTCCGACGGATTCTGAATGAAATTCAACACCGCCTGAACCCGCCTGTCCTCCGGATCGTCCTCGTTCAACTCTTTGATGGTATTCCGGTCCGTGTTATCCAAAGATCTTTTGGCCGCGGCTACCAATCCATAGATGAGAGTTAGCGCGACAATGGCTAGTATGTATAAATACAAAGGTATTTCGCTCGTGTCAGATGTCATATATCGTTTCCTTCTGTTATTTTTTCTTTCTCAGTATAGAATATTTCGCCGGAACCTTCTCAAATGGAATCCGGAGAATCTGCTTCGGATGGGGAGCACTCTCCATGGCATTCCCCTCTTCATCCAGGATGGCCGATACCCGTTCTTCGTAGTACGGCTTGTGGAGCCGTCTGGTAGCCAGCGGTTCCATAACCTCGATGGTGTCACCCGCGTAGAACTTGTTCCGTTGCTGCACAATGGTGTCTCCCGTCTCAGAATCTTCGCCCAGAACCACACCGATAAATGTGTAATCTCGAACGTAGTCACTGGTTAGATAGTTTTGATCCTGGTCCGTCGGCTTGTGGTAAAAGAAGCCATGGGTGAATTCCCGATGGCTGGCTTTGTTCAGCTCCGTCAGCCATTCTGGTTGGAATACATAGTGTTCCGGATCTTCCAAATAGCTGTCCAGTGCCGCGCGATAGGCCGATACCACGGTTGCTACGTAGTATGCGGATTTCATTCTTCCCTCAATCTTGAAGGAAGTAATTCCGGCCTGCACCATGTCTGGAAGACAGTCTAGCATACAAAGATCCCGAGAGTTCATGATATAACTGCCTCGGTCATCTTCTTCCACTGGGAAATACTCTCCTGGACGCTTCTCTTCCATCAGGTGATATTTCCACCGGCAGGGATGAGTGCACTGTCCTCGGTTCGCGTCTCTTCCAACCATATAATTGCTGAGAAGGCATCTTCCGGAATAGGAAATGCACATAGCACCGTGGACGAAAGCTTCAATTTCAATATCTTCCGGCAAATGCGCCCGCATTTCGGTAATTTCCTGGAGACTCATTTCCCGAGCTGCCACCACTCGCTTCACCCCCTGGGATACCCAGAAGTTGGCGCTAAGGTAATTCGTGGTATTGGCCTGGGTACTCAGATGAATCTCCGCCCCAGGAATTCCTTCCTTCACTAACTGCATCACGCCCGGATCCGATACCAAGAAGGCATCAATGGGAATGTCTTTGATTCGTTCAATATATTTCTGAAGCGGAACAATATCCTCGTTATGAGGATAGATATTGATGGTGAGGTATCCCTTTGCGCCGTTTTCGTGAAGGAATTCCATGGCTTCCTTCATCTCTTCTACAGAAAGATTTCCTGCACCTGCGCGCAAGCTGAACATCTCTCCGCCGAAGTAGACGGCGTCCGCACCATACCGTACCGCTGTTTTTAACTTTTCCATATCTCCCGCAGGAGCCAGTAATTCGATTTTGTTCATATTCAGTCTTTTTTTCGTTTCTATTCTTGTAAATCTATTTTTTCGAATTCTCCTCTATAATCAGAAGTCCATCTCCGCAGCTCAGAAGAGATGCTTCCAGGTCCTTCCGGTCAAATATATAGTTGAGAAAATCATCCATGCGTTTCACACTGGTTCGATGTCTGCGCTTCCGATCCAAAGTAGGATCCACCAGGAAGGCTTTCATCAAAATATTATCGCATATGATTACCGCGTCCTTCGAGCAGAGTTTCTCCGCCCGCTTAAAAAAATCCATGTAATGGCTCTTGGCGGCATCAATAAAAATCAGATCAAAGGCCTCATTCTCCGAAAGCCCATTCTGAATCATATCATCCAGCACGGAAATACCGTCGCCATGAACGATGTCAATACGGTCTTCCATGCCCTGTTCCCACACGTTATCCTTTGCAATCTGATAGTTGGTATCCGAAAGCTCCACCGTGGTGATTCGACATTCCGGCATCAGGTTGGCAAAAAATATAGAAGAATAGCCGTAAGCCGTACCAATCTCAAGCACCCTTCTGTATTGGCGCATAGGGAGAATGGTACGGAACAGCATTTCAGTTTCTTTCAGAATCAGCGGAATTTCATCCGCTTCGCTTTGATTCCGCAGCTCTGCCAGCGACGCATTCAGTGGCCGGTAGAACTGCGTAATGTAATCGGTTACTTTCTGATTTGTAATGTTCATTTAAGAATTCGATCCTTTGGATTTCTCCTGTTTTGCCAGTGCTTTTTCATAAGCCGCACTATCTTTCTCGAATTTTGCATAGGTCTTGCTGAACTTGTGGGATCCATCCAGCTTATCGCTTACAACGAAATACATGTAGTCCGTCTTCGCAGGATACAGAGCCGCCTTGATGGAGGCCTGTCCTGGGGAACAAATAGGACCTTTCGGAAGACCGGCATGTAAATACGTATTGTACGGCGATTTAATCTTCGTATCTGCTACGGACAGCACCGGTTTTGCCTCGCCCAGAATGTACTGGACGGTGGAACACATCTGAAGCTTCATGCCGTCGTTCAGACGATTATAGATTACGCTAGCAATCTTGGCCCGATCCGAATCCACCTGCGCTTCCTTCTCAATGATAGAAGCGACAATGATAATATCATTCTCAGAGTATCCCAGCTTCTTCGCTCTGGCCTTGTACTCATCCGTGAACACGGTATCGAACTGGTTCAGCATGGTGGTGATAATCTGCTGTTCGTCTGCTCCTGGCGCTACCTGGTAGGTGTTCGGGAAAAGATATCCTTCCAGATGATTTTTCCCAGACTGGGCATCCTTCAGAAACTCAAAGCTACTGTAGGCGCTAGAATCCTGGGCTGCCTTCAGGAATTTCTTCTTGTCCGCCAACCCATCCTTCGCCAGAAGATCTGCAATCTGTTCGATGGTAGACCCTTCCGGAACCGTAAAGGAATTCGAAGTTTCTTTTCCGGACACAATAATCTTGGCAATATCGCTGCACCGCATACTTGGCGAGAAGGAATAGACCCCCGCCTTGTAGTTCGAATCATACTTCCAAATCTTGGAACAAATCTTGTATTTCGTTGTGCTCTTGATAACGCCGGCATCCAGAAGCGCCTGGGCAATATCATCTGTACTGTCACCTTCTTCCACCGTCACATCCACCAGCGCCGTATTATTCCGATCTAGCGGCTTGTTCAGGTTAAGAAGAACCGCACTGGAGCCGATAATCAGTCCAAAAATCACCGCCAGTACAATTAATGCTTTTTTTATCGCTTTCTTCATAGTAACCCTTTTCGATTTCTTTTGATAAAATCAGATTAGAATTATTTGGAACGTCCGAGATAGTCGCCTGTTCTGGTATCAATCTGAATTCTCTCACCCTCATTGATGAAGATCGGAACCTGAATTACAGCACCGGTCTCTACGGTTGCAGCCTTTGTTACGTTGGTTGCGGTATCGCCCTTTACGCCCGGCTCGGTTTCTGTGACTTCCAGGTCCACGAAGTTCGGAGCCTCTACTGTGAATGCGTTATCCTTGTAGAACTTAACAGTAGCGGTATCGTTCTCGCGGATGTACTTGATAGCATCCTCTACCAGGTCGTAAGTCAGAGGAATCTGATCATAAGTCTCCTGATCCATGAAGTAGTACAGCTCTCCATCGTTGTAGAGGTACTGCATCTGCTTGGTCTCGATGTGTGCCTTCGGGAACTTGTCGTTCGGGTTGAACGCTTCTTCTCTGGTTGCTCCGGTCAGGATGTTCTTGTACTCTGTACGTACGAAAGCAGCACCCTTACCTGGCTTTACATGCTGGAAGTCAAGAACCCCATGTGGTTCGCCGTTCATCTCGAAAGTTACACCTTTTCTGAATTCGCCTGCACTAATCATAATTTCTCTCTCTTTCTCTAAAATAATAAGTTATAACATAGCTTTAATATTAATAGCATCTGCCAGAATTTCCCCCACGTCTTTCATCATGATGGAAAATCTAGCTTCTGCCTGTAGATATTGTGCCGCCTGCGGTTTTCCCGCAAGCATCATGTACATGGACTGAATCTGACTCATCAAATCCTGATCCATGCCACCCCCGGACATCTGTTTTGCCTGAAGTTCCAGCTGTTTCTTCTGGACATCCTGCAACATCGAATACAAAGTCTCATCCTTCTCCACTTCTTTTTTCAGAGAATCAAACTCTTTGAATTCGTTGCTTTCTTTGATGGCCCGGGCCAAGTTATGGGCCTCTTCATATACGTTCATAGGGGCTCCTTTCTATACGTAGAGAATCACCGGAAGAATCACCGGACTTCTCTTCGTCTTCTTGTAAATGTAGCCGCGAAGATCGTCACGGATGGCGGTCTTCAAAGAGCTTAAATCCATCGCATCCTTTTTCTTACAACGCTCGATGGTCTCAAATACCACTTCGGTGGCATCGTTGATAAGCGGCCCGTTCTCCTTCACGTAAATGAATCCTCTCGTAATCAGTTCCGGGTTGGCTGCCAGTTCCATGGAGTAGCTATCAATGGCTACTGACACCACAATCAGACCAGCTTCCGAAAGTTGCTTTCGATCTCTCAGCACCACGTTTCCAACGTCACCTACACCGTAACCATCCACCAGAATATCATCAGCAGTGGCATACTCTTTCTCCACAACCGGCCTTCCACCCTTTACCAGAAGGGAGTCTCCATTGTTCATGACGAAGATGTTGCTCTTCGGCATTCCAAGACTCTCTGCCAGCTTGGCGTGCTCATTCAGATGGCGATACTCACCGTGAGCCGGTACGAAATACTTTGGACGAACCAGTGTATGGATTAGCTTCAGCTCTTCCTGACATGCGTGTCCGGATACGTGGATGTCCACAAAGTCGGACAGATATACCGTCACCTGCTTCTCGTACAGCTTGTTCACCACGTTGGTGATGGTCTTCTCATTTCCTGGAATTGGCGAGGAGGAGAACACAACCACATCGCCCTTCTTTAGCTTTACCGCCCGGTGATTATCATTGGCCATTCGGGTCAGCGCGGACATAGGTTCGCCCTGACTTCCTGTGGTTACAATGGTCAGATTGCTATCCGGAATGTTGCTGATATTTCGAATATCTACGAAGGCGGATTCTGGCAAATCAATGTATCCCAAATCTTTGGCGATTTCCATGACGTTCTCCATGGAACGTCCCGAAACTGCAATCTTACGGCCGTGTTTGATGGAAGCATCCATGAAATGCTTAATTCGATGAATATTCGAAGAGAATGTGGCGATGATGATTCGCTTATCCGTCTCTTCAAAGATGCGATTCATGGATTCCGCAACGATTCGTTCGGAAGGAGTGAATCCTGGCTTCAGCACATTCGTACTGTCACAGAGGAGGACATCGACTCCCTCATCCCCCAGCTTCGCAAATCTTGCTAGGTCAATCCGTTTTCCTTCCAGTGGGGTGTAGTCCACCTTGAAGTCTCCTGTGTGCACAATGTGCCCTGTCGGACACTTGATGGAGGAAGCAAAGGAATCTGCGATACTGTGGGTGGTGTGAATCGCCTCCACGATAAAGCTTCCGATATGAATTATATCACCCGGCGAAATTACATGACAGTCCGCCGTCAGATTTTTTTCCTTCAGCTTGTGCTGAATCAGGCCGGTGGCCAAGCCGGAGGCGTAAATCGGCACTTTAATTTCTTTTAGCAAATATGGAACGCCACCGATGTGGTCCTCATGTCCATGGGTGATAATCAATCCTTTGATTTTCTCCATGTTATCCTTGAGGTAGGAGAAATCCGGAATTACAACATCGATACCGAACATCTCATCTTCTGGGAAAGACATTCCGCAATCCACAATCAGAATTTCGTCCTTGTACTCAATCAGGGTGATGTTCTTTCCGATTTCCTTCATGCCACCCAGAGGTGTGATTCGGAAAGATTCCTTCGGCCGAACCTGCTTCTTCGAGTTTCCCTTCGATTTCTTTCCGTTCTTTCCCGCGTGGAAAGGCATTACTGGAAAGACCTTCTTCCCACCTTTCGATTTGGACTGATGCTCTCCGTTTTTCGAAGAATTTTCCTGAGAGGAATTCTTCTTTCCAGCAGAGTTCTTTGGCTTTCCGGATTTCGGGAGATTGGACTGTTTTTTCTTAGAATGGGTCCCCTGTGCGGGAGCTTTCGTCTTCGAATTCCCATTCGGGCTTACTTTTCTTCCCTTTCCGGCACTTTTCCGTTCTGTGCCGGACTTCTTCTTTGCCGGCACAGAGGTTTTCTTATTATTTGGTTTTATTTCTGTTTCTTGTTTCATAGGCATTATTTTACAACAAAGTTGATCAGTTTATTTGGAACGACAATGGTCTTAACAACTGTCTTTCCAGCAATAGCTTCCTGTACTTTCGTACTTTCCAAAGCGGTTTTCTCAATGTCTTCCTTTGCTGCATTCTTCTCAAATACCATCTTGTCCTTCAGCTTACCGTTAATCTGAACGATGATTTCCACTTCTTCCAGTTCCAATGCGGCAGCATCGAATTCCGGCCATTTCTGCTGATAGACTCTATCTTCATGTCCCAGCTCACTCCACATCTCTTCCGTGATATGTGGCACGAACGGGTTCAGAATGAGGATCAACTTCTCAATTGCCTCATTCATCAGCGGTACGTTGATTTCGCCCTGCTTGTACTTATACAGAGCATTTACCAGCTCCATAATCGAGCTGATTGCAGTGTTAAAGCTGAATCTGCCACCGGCATCTTCTGTTACCTTCTTAATGGTAGCGTTCAGCTGGAAGTTCAGCGCTTTGTCCTCTGGGCTCTTAATGACAGCCTTTTCAGAACCATCATAGTCGCCCCGAATATCATTTACATACTCCTGGACCAATCTGTATACACGATTCAAGAAGCGGTAGCTTCCCTCTACACCGGCATCGCTCCAGTCCAGTTCTTTTTCCGGAGGTGCTGCGAACAGAATGAAGAGACGAGCGGTATCCGCACCGTACTTCTTCTGAATTTCTTCTGGGCTGACGATGTTGCCCAGAGACTTACTCGTCTTCGCACCATCCTTGATAACCATTCCCTGTGTAAGTAGATTTTCGAAAGGCTCTTCCGCATCTACCAGGCCCAGGTCGTGCATTACCATCTGGAAGAAACGAGCATACAGCAGATGCAGAATGGCGTGTTCCACTCCGCCGATATACTGATCCACGTTCATCCAATAGTCCGCTTTCTTCTTATCAAACGGTTTCTCAGCGTTCTTTGCATCGCAATATCTCAGGAAATACCAAGAGGAATCCACAAAGGTGTCCATGGTATCGTACTCTCTGACAGCCTTCTTTCCGCAGCAAGGGCATGTGGTTTCTCCGAAGGTCTTGGAAGTCTTCAGTGGAGAATCTCCCTTTCCAGTGAACTCTACATCTGTCGGCAGCTTAATCGGCAGGTTTTCTTCCTTCTCCGGTACCCAACCGCAGTCATCGCAGTATACCAT
>JBNMGJ010000245.1:0-2368 GCA_050872185.1 Mogibacterium sp. | reverse complement strand
TCTTTGGCTCTTCCTTCTTCTCCGACTTCTTCTCGGTTTTTTCGTTCTCCTTGGCCGCTTCCTCTTTCTTCACCGGTTCTGCCTTCGCCATCGGCTTCGCTGCTGGCTTGCTGATAATCGGTGTTGCCTTAATCTTCGGCTTGTTGGAACGCTTCTCTGGGCGATCATTTCCCTTCAGCATGTTGATGGTGCTGATGATACGGTTGGCATCGTTATCCTCCATGCTACTCTTTTCGCTGGAGACTTTGATTCCCATCTTGTCCGCATTCTTCTTCAGTTCCTCATAGGTAACGCCAAGTTCTGTCATAATATCAGATACTTTCTTCCCCATTCACTACCTCCTTCACAGATGCCAACGCCTCATCGAACGCGGTATCCGTTATTATCTGTCCTATTTGTCTCTTATAATTTCGCTGCAATGCATTGCTCTTCCGGGCTTTTTCGATGCACTCCGGATTCTTACAGAGGTACACGCCACGCCCGGGGGTTTTCCCATTTCGGCTCACGTGAATCTCCTCGTCCCACAGACTCATTCGAATGAGCGTATCCTGCGGGAAGGATTTCCTGCACCCAATGCATCGCCGCATCGGAATTCTGTGATCTTTCATGCAGACCTCTACTATTCCTCGGTTTCTTCCGATGCTTCTGCGTTTGTTTCTTCTACCTCTGGAATTTCCGCCACTTCTTCATTGTCCGCGATTTCTTCTGTCTCTACCTGGGCCTCCGCATCTTCATCGTCGTACTCATCGAAATCAAATCCGCTCTCTTCCAGCTGAGCCTTGCTCTTGATATCGATTTTCCACTTGCTGACCTTGGCTGCCAGACGAACATTCTGTCCGGACTTACCGATAGCCAGGGAGAGTTGCTGCTCTGGAACCACAGCGATTGCTGTCTCATTGTCCTCGTCGACATATACCGCTTCCACTGCAGCTGGGCGAAGTACATTGCTGATTAGTACCGCTGGATCATCACTCCACTCAATGATGTCAATCTTCTCATCATTCAGTTCGTCCACAATGGCCTGCACACGGGTTCCTCTATTTCCAACACATGCGCCTACTGGATCCACATTCTCATCGTGGGAATATACTGCAATCTTGGTACGAGATCCCGCTTCCCGGGCAACGTTCTTGATTTCCACAATGCCGTCGGCAATTTCCGGAATCTCCAGTTTGAAGAGTTCCCGAACCAGTCCCGGATGGGAACGGGAAACCAGAAGCTGCGTACCCTTCTGATTTTCTTTCACATCCATCAGGTACAGCTTGACGTAATCTCCCTGATGGAGAACTTCACCGTTTACCTGCTCTGCTTTGGACAGAGAGCACTCTGTATTCTCTACCGACAGGAATACCCGGTTCTCGGTTACTCGCTCTACTCGTCCCGTAATCAGCTGCTCTTTGCGGCCGATGAACTGGTTATAGATGTTCTTTCTCTCCGCCTCGCGAATGCTCTGTACTACCACCTGCTTCGCGGTCTGCGCTGCAATCCGTCCGAAGTCCTTCGGATCAATCTGGTACTGAATCTCATCCCCGATATCGTAACGCTCGTCATAGGATCTCGCCTCTTCCAGGGATACTTCAGTGGAGTCATCCATGACTTCCTCCACAACCTGTTTGCTGACAAGAACCCTTACCTCGCCGCTTTCCTGATCGATGACCACATCGACCTTCTGCTCTTTTCCGTAATTTCTCTCGTAAGTGGTTTTCACCGCTTTCTGAATCGCATCAATGATTTCTTCTTTGGAAATATTTCTTTCGCGCTCCAATTCATCGAGTGCCAGTAGAAATTCCTTGTTCATTTCATCCTCCTAAAATATAACTGCAAGGTTGATCTTGGAAATCTTCTTATGCGGAATTTCCATTCTCTCCCCGTCAACGTCTAATTGAATCACATCTTCTTCTGTCCGTCCCAGAAGTACCGCTTCGAAGTTCTTCTGTCCGTTCAACGGCTCATACAGACGAACCTCCACAACCCGGCCTGCAAACCGCTGGAAGTCCTTATCGTGAATCAGTTCCCGATCCATTCCCGGAGAGGAAACTTCGATGGTGTACTTCCGGTCAATCAGTTCAATCTCATCCAGCTTATCGCTGAGATACCGGTTCACCTCTTCACACTCCTCAATGTTGACAAATTCCGTTTCGCTGTCCTCCGGCTTGTCCAGGTACACCCGAAGCTTCCATTCCGGGCCTTCCTTCCGGTATTCCACGTTGTAAATCTCTAATTCTTTGCCGCTGGTAAACTCTGCAAGAAGCTCCTGCACACGGCCGATTACATCTACTTTTGCCATTACTCCTCCGGAAAAATCCAAATACAAACGAAAGAGTGGGCGATGCCCACTCTTCCAAGTTCTAACGTATATAGTTAATGT
>JBNMGJ010000027.1:0-13906 GCA_050872185.1 Mogibacterium sp. | reverse complement strand
TCGGTGTTCCGTACACGGAATAACTGATGTGTTCCGCTGCCTTCCAGTAAGCACACTTGTCGTTCAGCCGCTGCATAACCTCCAGCGCGAATTTACGTCCTTCCTCCGTGGTATGGCTCTTTCCAATCATTCGATAACACATCTCTGCCAGTCCTGCATATCCCAGAGAAATGGTGGAATACCCGTTATACAGTAGTGGATCAATCACTTCACCCTTCTTCAGTCTTGCAATGGCACCGTACTGCCACAGAATCGGTGCTACGTCTGAAGGGGTTCCCAGAAGACGCTCGTGGCGGAGACGAAGTGCTCGGTGGCACAGTTCCAGGCGTTCATCCAGAATCTCCCAGAATCGGTCCATATTTCCATCCGAAGAGCATGCTACGTCTACCAGGTTGATGGTAACCACACCCTGGTTGAAGCGGCCGTAGAACTTGTGCTTTCCATTCGGTAATCTTTGATTATCCTCCACAGTTAGGAAGGAACGACACCCCATGCAGGTGTACACTTCACCTTGCTTCAGTTCTTTCATCACCTTCGCCGAAATGTAATCCGGTACCATTCTCTTGGCCGTGCAGGTCGCTGCCATTTCGGTCAGATACCAGTATTTGGAATCCTCACTGATATTGTCCTCATCCAGTACGTAAATCAGCTTCGGGAACGCCGGCGTAATCCATACGCCTTTCTCGTTCTTCACCCCCTGCAGTCTCTGACGAAGCACTTCCTCAATGCAGAGTGCCAAATCGTCTCTCGTTCTTCCTTCGGGTACCTCGTCCAGGTACATGAACATGGTCACGAAAGGTGCCTGGCCGTTACAGGTCATCAGGGTAATCAGCTGATACTGAATGGTCTGAATTCCGTTCTTCACCTCTTCCTTCAGTCTCCGCTCGGTAATCTTGTCGATAATTTCGTCGTTCAGCGTCTCTCCGCACATCTTGCGCTCATCCACCACGTGTTCTCTCAGCTTCTTCCGGCTAATATCTACGAAAGGAGCCAGATGTGCTAAAGAGAAGGACTGGCCGCCATACTGGTTGCTGGCAACCTGGGCGATAATCTGCGTGGTGATATTGCAAGCGGTATAGAAACTATGAGGTTTCTCAATCATGGTCTCACTGATTACAGTGCCGTTCTGAAGCATATCCTCCAGGTTAATCAGGTCACAGTTGTGCTCTTTCTGCGCATAGTAATCCGAATCGTGGAAGTGAATAATTCCTGCCTCATGAGCCGCAATAATTTCCTCCGGAAGAAGAATTCTCTTAGTCAAATCCCGGCTTACCTCCCCAGCCATGTAATCTCTCTGAGTCGAATTGATGACCGGATTCTTGTTAGAATTCTCCTGCTTCGCTTCCTCGTTGTTGCACTCAATCAGGGAAAGAATCTTATCGTCCGTTGTGTTGGACTGACGTACCAAAGACCGGGTATACCGATACGTGATATACTGCTTTGCCACCTCATAAGCGCCATGCTGCATGATGGCCTGCTCCACCATGTCCTGAATTTCTTCTACAGCAGGAGAGCGGCCCAAATCATCGCATGCCACTGTGACGCTTTCCGCAATACGGCGGATTTGCACCGGGGTCAGCCTCTTCTTCTCCGTTGTCTGAATGTTGGCCCCTTCAATGGCATGAATAATCTTATCAATATCAAATTCTACTTCTGATCCATTTCGTTTAATTACATTCATGCCGCTCTCCTCTTTCTTTCACACTCTATATATGCCACATCATGTGGTATTTTAACATTTCATGCACAACATATAGTATTTCCATGCTGTAGCCTATTTATTATAAGTCCGTCCCCCACCAGTGTCAATTGTTACTTTTACTAAGAAATGCATCGCTTTTTCCTTAGCCCACTGATTCCAACACCCACAGCGATTCCGGTAAAAAAATGTTTTTTTGACCTACCGATTCCGGTAGATAAAATGCTGCACCGGTGTCCGAGGGCTCCGATTTGTCTGCCGAATCGTTAGCACTTCAAAGGTGGCGGATGGTAGTTTTTTCAGGAATTCTTCCACCGCTGCCGCCTCTTTCAATCCTTCTGGATGCCCTGGATAGGCAACCACCGAAATAACACCTTGGGGCACAATAACTCGGCAAGCACTTTCCAGCGACTGTATTGTCGCCTCCGTTCTCGTTGTCAGCTTCGGATCTCCACCGGGAAGAAATCCCAAGTTATACATCATGACTTTAGCACGTTGAACATATTCCTCAAGGTACACGTTCGACGTAGGATGAATTTCTACCTGTGGATACGAATTCATTTTCGTCTGAAGTTCCGAAATGACTTCTGGCTGTATTTCAAAGGCGTGCACCCTTCCCTCGGCGCCAGTACATTCTGCAAGGAACAACGTATCCATTCCATGTCCCGCTGTGCAGTCCACCGCCACATCGCCTTTTTGAAGATATGTCTTAAGAATTTCATGCCCTCTTTCTGTAATAGAAACGCCGAACACATCCGGCCTCCTCTCCTTACGTTCTGAAAGGCGCAGGATTGCTCCCGCGCCTTCTGTAATTTCTCAATTACGATTGCTTATCTACAGCTGATTATTGGTTTCCTGTTCCAGGCTCTGCTGAACCACCTTAATCTTGTTGATATACTTCTCTGCATTCACATGATCCCCCAGGGCTTGGTAGACATCTACCAGCTCCGTCATCACCTGAATATTACTTGGACTCAGGCGAAGGGCGTGCTTATAGGACTCCACGGCTTCTGCTTCATTATCCAATCCCACATAAGCAATTCCCAGGTAGTACCACATCGGCCACCAATCCTGATACTGTCCACTGGTGTACTCTGAAAGCATCTCTACACCGGTCTGATAGTCTCCGGTTCGGATACGATTCACCGCATGTTCGATGTTCACCGCCTCCTCCATGGATTCCAATCGGTCCCCAATTTCTTCCCGCATATCCTGAATCTCATCATCCGGAACCGGATTCATGGTAGAACCGGAGGACTCCCTATGATCACGGCTGAGCTTCATGAATTCCTGCCAGGTCAGCTGGGCTTTCGTGTACTGTCCCAGATTCGCATAGCTGTATCCCAGGAAATAGTACCCCATATCGAAATCCGGATGCTGAATAGTCAGTTCTTCAAAGATGTCAATAGACTGGGCCTTGAAATATCCTACGTATTCCTCTTCCTGATCCTCTTGGCTGTAGGCATCCAGGCAAGCCCTTCCGTACAGGTACAGCGCATCCTGACTGCTGGGGTCCATCTGCAGCGCCGCTCTGAAGTAGATGCAGGCCATCTCGAAGTCCCCACTTCCGCCAGCCTTTGCCCCTTCCGAAATCAGTACTTTGCTACAGTTATCTCCGTAGATTCGGCGGAGACACTCTCTGTATTCCGCCGCAAAGCGAAAATCTTCGTCAGCCCCAATCACGCGAGCCATTCCCATGGCAATGGTAAGATTCGTCAGATGTGACACCGCATCCTGCGTCACCGGAACATCTACGCCAGTCAGAACGTCTTTCAATCCGGCCGTTTCCAAGAACTGGTCAGACAACTCCGTGAACAGTATATTTTTGTTTTTCTCTATCAGGTACGAACGGATCTTGTCGGTTAGATCCAGTTTGCTTTTATCCATTAATATCCCATCCTTTGCGATCGAATACCTTCACCCGCTCATACGGAAGGCTCTTCTCCATATCGCTATGAAGCACCTCCTGCAGAATCGGCAGTTTCAAGGTATCATTAATTTCGTCGTACAGCTCCGTCGCATAGGCGTACAGAACGCGGTACTGATTCTCCTCTCGGTACAGTTTCTCTTCCAGGTGATTATTCGCAATATACTCTTCCAGTCCCTCCAAGAAAGCGTAAGGCTTCAGGTGCCCATCTGTGAGAATGCTCTCGATGGATTCCTGGAAATCGCCACTGTTCATGAAAATATCCAGCAGCTTTCCGATATTCTCAATGCGAATTAATTCTGTCGCCGGCATGAAATCGTTGGCAATCACCTCGTATGGAGCACGGCTTTGGAAGGCGTACCCATACTCTTTCGCATTGCGGCGAAGTTCGGTTCCCTTGCGAAGTTGGAGAACGTGAACTTCCATGCGCTTTGCTTTTAGCCCGTAAATTTTATTGAAAGAACGGGCAAAAAGAGCCGGACTTTCACAGGGGAGACCGGCCCGAATCACCGTTGTAATCTCTACCGTACCTAGTGCCTGTAGTTTCGACACATTGTACATAAGCTGGTAGATGTTGGCCTTTCGTCCCGTAGCGGCCAGCACCTCTGCGTTGGTGCTCTCCACATCGATGTGGAATTGGAATAACCCCTTCCGAGCCGTACCTAAGAGCCGGATAGTCTCTTCATCCAGAAGATCTCCGTTCACGTCAAATTCGAAAGTGGTGATACCGTTATCGTTACTAATCAGATATTCCCAGATTCGATATGCTCGGTCCCTGCTGTAGTTAAACCAACGATCGATAAAGCATACCTTCCGCACGTTTTTCACCAAGAAATAACGCAGCTCCGTGCAAATTCTTCCCAATGGAAGGGAACGAATCTTTCCCGGATAGTACTGAGAATCTCCGCCTCTGTCCGGGCATCCTCGGAAGCTTTCGTAATAAGCCACTTCCTCTCGTTCCAGCTCCATGTTCTCGTATGGAAACGGCAATGAGTCGAAGGAAACCGGCGCCGCCATTGGATTGACCTGAATGCGGTCATCCTGGCGGTATGCCAGACCTGCGATATTCTCAAAATCAAATTCGTAGGTGAAAATCGTACGTAGGAACTGATACAGTACGGATTCCGGTTCTCCGCGGAACACGTAATCCACTTCTGGGTGGTTTTCCATAAAAGCTCTGGTTTCAAAGCTCACCTCGGTTCCGCCCATGGCAACAATGGCGGTCGGAACCGCTTTCTTGACCATCTCTGCGACTTCTGCAATCTTATCCCCATTCATCATGTTGCAGTGGAAGTAGACGATGTTGTATTCTCCACGGAGAATTTCGCGGAAAATATATCCCGCATTATCTGTGGACTCAAATTCCTTTACTTCCGTCTGACAAGGTGCCTCTGCAACAACGCTGTAGAGGTACTTCATCGACAGCTTTGTCTGAATGCATTCATTCTGGATTGTTGTTAGTAGAAGTCTCATCGTTGTCACCTACATTCTTTCCGGTGCTTTAATTCCCAGAAGGTTCAAGCAATTTGCAATAACGGTTCGTGCAGACTCTACCAGAGCCAGCTTTGCCACCTTTTCTTCCTCATTGTCCACCAGAATATGCTCATCATGGTAGAACTTATTGAAGCTCTGCGCCACATCCACCAGGTGACGGGTCAGAATGGACGGTTCGTATTTGTCTGCAGCTTCCAGAATCACTTCCGGTACCCGGTACAGCAACTTAATCAAGCTGTATGCGCTATCCGATGTGATGTATTTCGCATCGAAATCTCCCGCTGCGATGCGCTTTTTCTCCTCCTCGGATGCATTCCGGAGCACGCTGCAAGCCCTTGCGTGGGTGTACTGAACGTATGGGCCGGTTTCTCCATCGAAGTTCAGCACCTTATCCCAGCTGAACACGTAATCCTTAATCCGGTTGTTGGACAGTTCCTGGAAGATAACAGCGCCGATGCCCACTTCCTTCGCCACTTCATCTACGTCAATTCCCTGTGGATTCTTCTCGCGCATAATTTCAGCAGTCTTAGATACTGCTTCGTTCAGCACGTCCTCTAGGAACACCACGTTTCCCTTACGGGTGGACAGTGTTGCACCACCTTCCAGACTGACCAGTCCAAACGGAATGTGAATGCAATCCTTCTCCCACTCGTGGCCCATCAGTTCCAGCACCTTCTTCCACTGCTTGAAGTGAAGGTTCTGCTGCGACGCTACCACATAGATGCACTTGAAGAAATTGTAATGTTCCTTCCGATAGATTGCAGCCGCGATATCTCTCGTCGCGTACAGACTAGAACCGTCGGACTTCGTGATAATCGCCGGAGTCATTCCATAAGGCTCCAAATCCACAATCTGCGCACCTCTGGATTCCACCAGCAGATTCTTTTCTTTCAATTCTTCGATAACCGCCGGCATTTTGTCGGAATAGAAGCTCTCACCAGCATAGGAATCAAATGTAATCCCCAGCATATCGTATACTCTGTTGAATTCCTGCAAGCTCAGTTCCCGGAAGCGCTTCCAGAGCTTCACCTCTTCCTCGTCTCCGTTCTCTAGCTTAACAAAAGCTTCTCTCGCTTCATCATCCAGAGATGGATCTGCCTCCGCTTCTCTGTGGAAACGGGTATAGTATCCCAGCAGTGCCTTAATCGGATCTTTCTCCAGTTCCTCTTCGCTGCCCCACTTGCGGTATGCCACAATCATCTTGCCGAACTGGGTTCCATAGTCTCCCAGGTGATTGATTCGGATTACATCGTATCCGATTTCGTCATACAGCTTATAGATAGCGTTTCCGATTACCGTGCTTCGAATATGTCCGATATGGAAAGGCTTCGCGATGTTCGGTGAAGAATACTCCACGATTACCGGACGGTGCTGTCCCTCTTCGGATTTTCCATAATCCTTTCCCTGGGTCAGAACTTCCTTCGTCAGCTCCTTCGCATATTCACCCTTATCCAGGAACATATTCACGTACGCATTCACCGGCTCTACCTTCTCGAAAAATCCGGCGTTTTCAATGCGAGCTGCTACATCTTTCGCAATCAGTGGCGGTGCCTTTCGAAGTGTTTTCGCCAATCTGAAGCACGGGAACGCATAGTCGCCCATCTTCTGATCTCCCGGGATCTCAATCCACTCTTCAATCTGATCCGCTGTCATTCCCAGGGATTCATCTTCTGCAATAACCGCTGCAATTTTCTTCTTAAAATCAATCATTATCTTCGTCCTTTTCTTTCCATTCGCACTCTGAAAGCACGTGCACACCTTTCTTTCGAAGAAGACGGGTAAAAATACCATCGCCTTCTATCAGCGTTCCGTCAAAGGCCCCATTGTAGATGCATCCACTTCCACAAGAGGGACTTCTCGGCTGAAGAATGGCACCTTTCACCGATTCACCACGCTTCGTCGCCTCACAAGAAGCCTTCTGCCAGCATATTTCGGCTCCTCGCACATATTCTGCTGTAACATCGATTCCTTCTCGATTCAACACGTGAACTTCGGCTCTCCCTTTTTCCTCTGGCTGAATTTCTGCCGGAACTCTAGGGGTGGGGAGACCACCAGTACACTCTGGGCACACCGCAACAAAGGAATGCTTCTGTGAGAATTTTACCACATCTTCATTCCGATTGTTACCCCCGTTATATTTACAGTTCTCTCCTAGAAGGCATTTGCTGATGATGTACATACTCTACTCCTTCAACTCCACCACGGTAGCGCCTTCGCCTCCCTGGTTATACGGAGCACTTCGAAAACTCTTTACCGAACGGTTGTGCTTCAGCGCATCCCGAAGTCCTTTTTTCAGAATTCCTTCGCCTCTGCCATGAACAACGGTGACGCTCTTCAGTCCGGCCAGATATGCATCATCCAGATACTTTTCCATTTCCATTCTTGCATCATCCAAATTCTTTCCAATCAGATTAATGCTCATTCCCACCGTACGGGTCTTTCGGGTTTTGATCTGATTATACTGACGTTTCTTGCGTTCCTTGTTTCCCGCTTTCGCACTTTCAATCAGCATGAGGTTCTTTAGATTCACGCTGGTCTTGAGGGCGCCGATCTGAACCATGAGATTTCCACGATTATCTGGCAGCGATACCACTTCGCCGTTCTGATCTAAAGACAAGACCTTGACCCGGGTTCCGATTTTCACTTGATCCGGGGATACTGCCTTTCGTTCTGAATTCTTCGGTTTGCTTTCCTTCGCCTGATGTTTTTTCTCCATCTCCCGAAGTTTCCGGCGGCTCTCTGCCACCTTGTTCACCTGATGACCTTTGGACTCGGTCTTCATGTGCTTCAATTCTTCTCGGATGGATTCTACTGTATCTTCGGTATCCTGCACAATGCTCTGGGCCTGCTTTCTGGCCTTCTCCAGGATTTTCTTCTTTTCCTCTTCGACCTTCCGCAGCTGTTCCTCCGCATTCCGAAGCTTCTCTTCTGCTTCTTCCTGAAGTCGCTTTGCCTCTTCCGTAATTCGTTCCGCTTCTCTGCGCTCTTCTTCCACGCGGGTCACTGCATCTTCGAAATTCAGTTCATTATCGCCCAGAAGTTCCTCTGCTCGGTCCAAGATGCCTTCTTCCATCCCCAGCTTTCTGGATATTTCAAAGGCATTGGATTTGCCCGGAAGTCCCACGCGAAGCTTATATGTAGGAGACAGCGTTTCCACATCGAATTCCATAGAGGCGTTCTCCACCTCTGGAGTGCTCAGCGCATATTTTTTAAGTTCCGTGTAATGGGTGGTTGCTACCACCAGTGCACCCCGCCTCCGTAGCTCCTCTAGCTCGGCAATACCCAGCGCTGCACCTTCGGCCGGATCCGTACCGGATCCCAGTTCATCCAGAAGGACTAGCGAACGTTCATTCACCTCATTGAAAATATCAATGATATTCTTCATATGAGCCGAGAACGTGCTCAGGCTCTGTTCGATACTCTGTTCGTCCCCGATGTCGCCGAACACCTCATCCAGAACCGGAAGTTCACTGTGTTCAGAGCAGGGGACGTGGAGTCCACTCTGCATCATCAGGATGAACAATCCGATTGTCTTCAGCGTTACCGTCTTGCCGCCGGTGTTCGGTCCTGTAATCAGCAGTGTCTTCCATTCTTTTCCCAGGGAAACATTGATTGGCACCACTTTGTCTTCCGGAATCAGTGGATGCCGTCCCTGGCGAATATCCAGAATTCCCTCCGTATTGATTCGAGGTTCAAAGGCATTCATCTTAACGGAAAGCTTCCCCTTGGCACTGATGAAATCCAGTTCCAGAAGCAGCTTCTGGTTGTTATTAATTCCGTGATAATGCTCTGCCACTCGGCCGGTGAAGGCCTGGAGAATCCGCGTAATTTCCGCCTGTTCTTCCAGTGCCAGCTCCCGAAGCTCGTTGTTCATATTCACCACGGACTGGGGCTCAATGAACAGGGTGGATCCGCTCTGGGATTGATCATGGACTAGTCCCGGGAAAAGATTCGCATATTCCCGCTTTACCGGAATCACGTATCTTCCATTTCGCATGGTCACAATGGCTTCCTGCAAAAACTTCTGGGAACTAGATGTGCTGACCATCTTGTTCAGTTTCGTACGAATATTTTCGTTCTTGCTGCGAATTTCCCGGCGAATGCGCTTAAGCGCAGGCGAAGCGTTATCCGCCATCTCATCCTCCGAAAGAATACACCGGTTGATGTCTTTCTCCAGTGCCTCCACTACTTCCAACAAGTTCGCAATCTCTGTCAGCGTCGGAATTTCCGGTACATCCGTTGTAAGAAATGCTTTCACCTCTCGGGCAATCTGAAGCGCACTTCGAATCTGTAGGAGTTCCTTCATAGTGAGCACTCGACCTTTTCGCGCCATCTTCAGGAAAGGTCTGACATCCGGAAATTCTCCTACCGGGATATTTCCCTTATACAGAATAACGGAAACTGCTTCCGTAGTTTCCGTCTGTGCATCTGAAATTGCATGCAGATGAGTCATGGGCTCTAACTGATATACCCGTTCCCGGGTCAGCGACGAACCGGTCAGCTCTGCAAGCATCTCCAATATTCTGTTGTACTCCAGAAGTCTCAGAGACCTACTGTTCATCGTCTTCCCGGAACTTCTTGAGGCTGCGCAGCTCATTTTTCAGATTCACATTCTCCATCTGAAGATCGAAGTATGCGTTCTCCATCTCACTGCACTTTGCCTGAAGGCTCTTGTACTTCTCGCTGTCCTGAATCTGCTTATCGGAATCGGTGCTCATCTGTTCCTTCAGATCCGTAACCTGCTTCTTTGCATTCTCCCAAAGGGAAATGTAATGCTGCACGTCGTTGTCCAGCTGGTGATTCTCCGTCTGAAGCTTGAGAAGAAGGTCGCTGTTCTCCATCAGCTTCTCTGCAATATTGATTGCTGTCAGCACAGCACACTTGTAGTTCGGATTGGAATTGAGCATTCGGCTGGTTCTTCTCAGCTCTTCATCCACGAATTTCGCGATTTCTTTGATTTTCTCTTCGCTCTTTTCGCCCGAAAGCACGTAATCAGCGCCGCAAATTGTAACGTCCGCTCTGCACTTATCCATAACTTGCTCCTCTATTGTTCTCTAAAAAAATTTATCTTCTTGCTTCATTTTCCGATTTCATTCCACGCACTCGTTCGTACATCAGAATGGCTGCCGAAACCGCCGCATTCAAGGACTCAATGTCCCCGTACATGGGAAGTGTCACGCGTATATCGGAAGATTCAATAAGCTCATGGGATATTCCATTTCCCTCATTGCCGATTACCAGAAACACGTCCTGGGTCAAATCACAATCGTAGTGAGGTTCTCCTCCATCTGGCGTGGTAACCGCAATTTTCTTTCCGGTCTTCTCCGCCAATGCCAAGAGAGACGGTACATCCGGCACAAAAACCACCGGCATATCGAAAATCATGCCCGCAGTTGCTCTTAGCACCTTGGGAGAATACACGTCCGCCGTTCCCTTCATGACGATTACCGCATCGTAAGAAGCTGCCACCGCCGTTCGAATCACGGTTCCGATGTTTCCCGGATCCTGAAGACGATCTAGCACAATGCAGTTGCTTCCCCTCCGGAACCAAGGGCTGTCTTCTGTAGCTTCATATTCCGGTCGATTCACGATTGCCAGAAGCCCCACTCCATTTCGAGCATCGGTAAGTTTCTCAAAGATTACGGAATCCACCCGTTCTACCCGGACACCGGATGTTCTCAAATCCGAAATCCAGCTTTCCGAAGGATAGATATCCGAAATCAGAAGAGCATCCATCTTGATGCCCTTCTGAATCGCTTCTCTTATCAGATTGCTTCCTTCAATAATCAGCTTTCCGGAAGCATCCCGGTGTTTCTTCTGTTGTAATTTACGAACACGTTTGATGAGCGGGTTCTGCTCCGAACAAATCATATCCCAATGTACTCGCTATCTGAGAAAATCCGGAATGTCCAGATCCACGCCGGAGGATTCCGAAGAGCTTCTCTTCTGATTCATCAAATCGTCCATAGTCATCTCTACCGCATCCAGACCGTTTACCGAAACCGTCTTTCTACTGGGACTCTGGGTTGTGATCTTCGGAGATTCAATCTTGGAACCGGAAATTCCTTCGGACTGGAAATCCGTCGCAATCAGAGTAACTGCAACCTTGTCTGCCATATCATCCGATACCGATGCACCGAAGATGATATTTGCTTCTGGATCTGCTTCTGCCTGAATCTTCTCGGCAATGTTGCTGATTTCCAGCATACCCATATCCAGACCACCGGAGATGTACAGCAGGATGGATTTTGCTCCGTCCACGCTGGTTTCCAGCAGCGGGCTCTCGATTGCGTTCTTAACCGCTTCTTCAATCTTATTATCTCCAGAACCGATACCAACACCCATATGTGCCACACCGCGGCCTTCCATAGTGGTGCGAACATCGGCAAAGTCCACGTTGACGTAGCCTTCCTTAGAAATCAGATCGGAAATACCCTGAACACCCTGTCTCAGCACGTCATCCGCCATGGCAAAGGCTTCCATGAAGGATGTATTCTTCTCGCTGGAATCAATCAGACGATCATTCGGAATGATTACCAGGGAATCCACGAAATTCGTCAGATATTCGATACCCTTCTGTGCTCTGTTCCAACGCATCTTTCCTTCGAAGGAGAACGGCTTGGTTACTACGGCAACGGTCAGTGCGCCACAGTCCATTGCAGCCTTTGCAATGATTGGTGCAGCACCCGTACCGGTACCACCACCCATTCCTGCGGTGATGAATACCATGTCTGCATCCTGCAGATAACCGGTAATCTCTTCCAAGGTCTCCTCTGCGGCCTTCTGGCCGACTTCCGGATTGGCGCCAGCACCTCTTCCGCCGGTGAGTTTCTCGCCAATCTGTATTTTAACTTCTGCCTTGCACTTCGCAAGGGCCTGTCTATCTGTATTTACGGCAATAAAGGTCACGCCTTGCATCTGTGCGTCTACCATTCGGTTCACTGCGTTACATCCGCCGCCACCAACGCCGACAACTTTGATAATCGCAGCTCTGTCCTGTTCCGATACAAAGTCAGAAACAAATTCCATCATAAAGCTCCTCCTAGTGTTTTATCTAATTCATGATACCACAAGATTTGTCGAAATGCACTCTATTTCTATCCCTTTTCTATGGAAACTATATATTTTTTGTGCCCTGCATATATAATCTGTGCATTTAACGTCTAATTTTCTAACCCTACACTTTGGGTTCAAAAGAAGCATACCCTTTTCCGGTCAGTGTAACCGTGCCTCTTTTGATTCCCTTCTTGAAAAGTGTCTCCAGTACTTTCTGAAGACGATTCTTCTTAATCGCATCCGTCATGGTATCCGCATCGCCCTTACAAATTAATGCGTCATACACATATGCACGGATGGTCTTGTCTTTTAGCTCGATTTTCTTAAAGTATAAATCCCCCTCCTTCATGGCCTGAAGAACCTGCAATGCATCTGCCAATTTATCGGAATCCTCCACCTGGATTTTCTCTCCCAACTGAATCTTCTTAACTTTGATTCCAGTCAGAATTGTAATCTTCGGTTTCGTCTCCGAACGTCGCAGTAGTAGCCCTTCTGAATCAACAACCAGATACTCTTTGTTATATACAATTGCCGCGAGCTGTTCGCGTTCCTTGACCGTAATTACCAGAGTTCCCGGCAATTTCTTGGAAACTTTTGCTTCCTCAATGTAGGGACTCTCTTCCAAATAATCTACAATTTCGCGACTGCCGGAATGGTAGAACAAGTTCTTTCCAGTTGTCGCATGCGCCATATTGATAATTTCCTCATCGGTAAAATAATCGTTTCCGTCTACCTGAATGGAATCAATGGTAAAGACGCCGGTGCTCATGAATATCAGTATCGCCACACTTAGTATAATAATGCCTAATGCAATCTTAAGTGGACTAGGGCGACTTCGCTTCTTTTGCCGCTTGCGGATATTCTCCGATATCTGGTCACTTACCTCCGGTGAAAGTTCCTTTTCTGGTTCCACCGAATCCGTTTCCGCCATCAAATCCGACATGCTTTCCGACTCCGTAATTCCATTGTCCACCGATTCGAATTCCATATCTAAATCTTTTTCGTCCATATATCCATAATTCCCTTATACACAATATCTGTGGCATTGACCGGAGCACACTTCAAACTGTTTTCCGCCATCTTGCTCACGATTTCTGGATCGGCCAGAAGTTCCTTCAGAATGTTGGTGACTCTCTCCGGTGTATCTGCATCCTCTCGAACCAGAATCGCACCTTCGTTGTCCACCACCGCCTTCGCGTTGTAATACTGATGATCTCCCGTTACGTTCGGGGATGGGACGAAGATGGCCGGACATCCCGACATGGTAATCTCCGAAACAGACAGCGCACCAGAGCGGCTGATTGCAACATCTGTTGCAGCCAGCGTATTAGCCATGTCCTGAATGTATGGCATCACCCGGACGTTCTCCAGATTATCCAGACCCAATGCCTTCAAATCCTGTTGCACGTCATCATAGTATCTCTTTCCGGTACCGAACAGAATGGTGATATTTTTGTTTTTACCATATGCGCGAACCAGTTCTAGCGCCGTGTCGTTAATCATCTTCGCACCCTGGCTTCCGCCGAAGGTCATGATGACAAAATCATCTTCCGGAATACCCAGAATTTTCCGTGCTTCTTTCTTATCCTTCCCGTAGAAGTCTCGACGAACCGGATTGCCGGCGTACTGAAGTTTTTGATTCTGCTTAAAGTATTTCCCGGCATCTTCAAATCCAAGAAATACCTTCTCCGCATATTTGGAAAGAAAACGGTTGGCCATTCCTGGATACG
>JBNMGJ010000060.1:0-9509 GCA_050872185.1 Mogibacterium sp. | reverse complement strand
TGTGAGCCTCGGGGTTCGCCATGATGAGTCTGGCCATGGATGCAAAGAATCCAGAGGAATTGTTCGCCAGTTTTCGGGAAACTCGGTAGGATAATCAGAAAGGGACAGAGAATGAGTTTAACAGAAGAAGAAAGAGAACGGTACTCTCGGCAGCTTCTGATACCGGAATTCGGTGAGGAAGGGCAGGAGAAGCTGAAAGTTTCCAAGGTGCTGATTATCGGAGCCGGCGGACTGGGTTCGCCGGCATCCATGTATCTTGCCGCCGCTGGAGTGGGGACCATCGGTATCGCAGATTCCGATGTGGTGGATAACTCCAACCTGCAGCGACAGATTCTCCATGGAACTTCCGACCGGAACCGCCTTAAGGTGGAATCGGCTGCGGAGACTCTTCGGGACATTAACCCCCACGTGGAGGTGATTCCCATTCACACCATGGTGACGGCGGAGAATATACAGGAGCTGATTGCAGACTACGATTTCGTGGTGGATGCCACGGACAATTTTAAGGCGAAGTTCCTCATTAATGACGGATGCGTGGCCGCGGGGAAGGCCTACAGCCATGGGGGAATTCTGGCCTTCAGTGGACAGCTAATGACTTACGTACCAGGGGAAGGTCCTTGCTACCGGTGTATTTTCGGGGAGGAGCCGAAACCGGGCGAGGCCCCGACGGCGAAGGAAGCCGGTGTAATCGGCCCGGTGGCGGGTATCATCGGTTCCATGCAGGCAGCAGAGACTATCAAGTACCTGACGGGAAAGGGAAAGCTTCTGACGGGCCGAATGGTGATGGTGGATGCTTTAACCATGAGAATCCGGGAAATCCCTCTTCCAGAGGCAAATCCAGACTGCAAGGCCTGCGGATGCCACTGAGAATATGAAGTATAACAAATGGCGGTGCCCCACGAAATCGTGTGGCACCGCCATCGTTGTTCTTATGCTTCCTCTGGCCCGAAGTGTACCGGTTCATCGGGCTGAAGGGGTGCTAGAAACCCCCTTTCCCATAACTTTTCCTGAATCTCATCCAGAATTTCTTCACTGTCTGCCACCACGGTGTGGTAGTGGTATCCGGAGGTGGAACGGGACAGAAGGCGACTCTTTCCGGCCTCAATCTCCGTCATGTAGTGCTCCACATCTCTTCGAGAGCGGATGTTCAGCTCACCTCGGATGACACCGTAGACTTTGTGGTAGATGAAGACGTCTTTGAGATACCCACCTTCATCTACAATCAGGGTCATTTCCTCTCGGACTTCCTCCTCGGTGTGAATCACTTTGAAAACCCGAGTGGCGGTTCCGGTACTTCGCTCCAGCACGTATCCCCGGTGGGTGGGAGTGATGCCCACGCCTTGGGCTCGAAGCAGGGCGATGTCCTGCACGATGACCTGACGGCTGACACCGCATTCCTTTGCCAATGCGCTACCGGAAAGGGGCTTTTCACTTCGCTGTAACCGCTGAAGAATTTCAGATCTTCGAATTTCTCCGTTCATTTCTGTACCTCGTGTAATTTTCGTTTCCAATATGTGTATATTATACACTATTCGTTCCCAGGCTGCACACTTCTTTCGTGGGAGCCGGAGGTGTATACGGTAAAAGAATTTTTTTACCGCTAAGATGTCCGCAGGGGCCACTTTACATAGATTTGATAATGGATTTACAACGGACTGATAGTTGGAAATCCCGTCCTCCGGTAGAATATCCATAGTGAACAGGAGGATAGAAAAATGAACGAAAATTTACAGACCGTATTCGGACTGCTGGGAGGACTGGCCATTTTCCTATATGGAATGAACATGATGAGCGATGCGCTCCAGAAAGCAGCCGGCGACAAAATGAAACGTATTCTAAGCTTTCTAACGAAGAATCCGGTGATGGGCGTGCTGGCGGGAGCGCTGGTAACGGCGGTGCTTCAGAGCAGTTCCGCCACCACGGTAATGATTATCGGATTCGTCAGTGCAGGGTTAATCAGCATGCCGCAAGCTATCTCGGTAATCTTCGGTGCTAATATCGGAACCACCATGACGGCACAGCTTCTGGCTTTCAAAATCAGCGATTACATCTACCCGATTATTTTCATCGGATTCATGATGTTCTTCATCAGCAAGAAGGATAAGATTAAAGACATCGGTATGGTAATCTTTTCCTTCGGACTGCTCTTTGAAGGAATCGAAATCATGGGAAGCGTGATGAAACCTCTGGCTACCAGTCCGGTATTTCTGGATTTGATGGGGCAGGTGAAGGACATTCCAATTCTGGGCGTATTCCTTGGAATGATTATGACGTTGGTGGTACAGAGCAGTTCCGCCACCATTGCGGTACTGCAGAATTTCGCCAGCCAGGCAGGTCCAGATGGCATCACCAGCATTATCGGGCTTGCCGGTGCCATTCCGATTCTGTTGGGAGATAACATCGGCACCACCATTACGGCGATTCTGGCATCCATCGGACAGTCCCGAGATGCGAAACGAGTAGCAGCCGCTCACTGCACCTTCAACATCACAGGTGCCGCACTCTTCTACTTCTTAATTCCCCATTTCGCTAAGGTGGTTCAGATGATTTCCACCAAGGGACCGGAGGTCCAGGTGATTGCAAGACAGATTGCCAACGCACACACACTGTTCAATGTAACCGTGACATTAATCTGGCTTCCGCTGATTCCGCTGATGGTTAAGTGGGTTCGGTTCCTTATCAAAGGGGAAAAGAAATCGGTTCTGGTGCTGGGAGAACCGAAATTCCTGGATCGTCACGTGCAGAGCCAGCCTTCCGCTGCATTGTACCTGGCTTCCCGGGAAATCGGCAATGTGGCCAACCTGGTTGTGGATATGATTGAGAAAAGCAAGAGCATCATCTCTGATGCAACTGGCGTCGGGAAGGATTCGCAGATTGAAGATTTGTCTCAGGCCATTCGAGGACTGCATCAGTCCGTATCGGAATACATCGTGCAACTCTATGAAGAAAGCAAGATGAATGAGACCCAGTCGGAGCAGGCAGCAGGGCTTCTGGGAGTGGTAACCACCCTAAAGCGTCTGGCCATCCGAAGCAACGAAATCCTGGGACAGATGAACAACATTGTCACCAGTGGAAGGAATTTGTCGGGGATTGCGAGAGCAGAGCTGGTAGAGTGCTTTGAGGAAATTCAGAAGTTCTTCACCTTGGCCATGGATTCTGTGGCATACGGTACACCCATTACCATGGAGCAGATTAATAAGGCCAAAAGCAAACTCCGGAAGACCCAGAAGAAATTCCGGAAAGCCCACCTGGAGCGGGTACAGACGGGAGAATGTGATCCGAATCTGACAGGAGAGTTCAACGATATTCTGTACAATATGGAGCGTATGTCCGATGACTGCGTGGAAATCGCTACAGAGGCCCAGGATAATGTGCACTTCGTACCCCGTGAGGAAGTGGGAATTATTCTGGAGAAGGAAAAGGAGCTGGAAATTCCATCGGAAGAAAACGACTTCACCAGTGGTAATTTTACCGGCGTACAAGTGTAAATTACACCGTGCCGCACCTGTTTCTATCCTGTATTGCGGGAGTGGTGTGATTTAATAGATTCATTTCGTGGGAGCTGTTACATTGCGACAGCTCCCTTTTTTTGATATCATGAACTTATTTGAAAGGTAGCAGATTAAAAATATACGTTGAATAGAGAAGGAGAACAAATGCTATGGCGGACAAAAGCGAAAGAGCCTACGAAGGGGCGGAAAATTACATTCCAGTGCTAGAGAACCGGAGCGATGAAGAATTGAATCAGGAAGTGGATCTGGTGGCCCAGGAAATTCTTCAGGATTATCAGAAGGGAAGGGATATTGATAACCTTAAGTTTTTCGAGCAGCCGGATCAGGATCAGATTAAGATTATTCTGGATGAACTGCTAACCATTGTATTTCCAGGGTATTATCGGGAGAAGGTCTATCATACGGTTCACACGGAAACGAAGATTTCGGTGATTATTGAAGATGTGATGTATCGGCTTCGGAAGCAAATTGAGTTGGCTCTTCTGTACGATAAGAAATACGAGAATATGGAACGTCCGGCACGGAAACGGATTGCGAAGGAGATTACCCTGGAATTCTTCCGACGCCTTCCGGAAATTCGAGAGTATCTGGACACGGATATTGAGGCCACCTTTGAGGGGGATCCGGCAGCGAACAGCAAGCATGAAATCGTTCTTTCCTATCCCGGAATTCTGGCCACAGCCATCTACCGTCTGGCCCACGGACTCCAGCGGCTTAATGTACCGCTGATTCCAAGAATGATGACGGAATACTCCCATCGGTTAACCGGCGTGGACATCCATCCGGGTGCGAAAATCGGAAAGTATTTCTGCATTGACCATGCCACCGGCGTTGTTGTGGGATCCACATCGGTGATTGGCGAACACGTGAAAGTGTATCAGGGGGTTACCATCGGCGCTCTTTCCACCAAGGATGGTCAGAAGATGCACGGAACCAAACGACACCCAACCATTGAGGATCACGTGACATTGTATTCTGGCGCTTCTGTTCTGGGAGGCAAGACGGTGATTGGAGAAGGTGCGGTTATCGGCGGTAACGCTTTCGTCACCAAATCTGTAGAGCCGTACACCACCGTCACCATCAAGACCCACGAGATGGTGGTGGACAAGAAGGATCACAAGAAAAAAGAAGAGAAAGAGCTGGAACAGGACGACAGCTGGTTCTATGTGATATAATATATGTAGATTTATACGGGCGATGCGAAGGCATGGCCCGTTTCTTTACCGTAGTGAAGGAATGAAAGGGAGGACTTTCCAGTGAGAGAACAGAATTCGACGAAGGGAATGGTAGCGGCAATCATCGCCAACACGATTTTCGGACTGAGCTTTATCTTCTCTAAGATTGCATTGACCTATACGGAACCATCCATGATGCTGGTTCTTCGATTTGGAATTGCATTTCTGGTGATGTCTGCAATTGCGTTAATTCGGAAGGATTGCCTGAGCCTTCGAGGAAAACCCATTCTTCCCCTGCTGGCACTGGGTCTGTGCAATCCGCTGATTTACTTCATCTGTGAGAGCTACGGCATTAAATACACTAATGCATCTTTCTCCGGAATAATGATTGCACTGATTCCAATGGTCTCCACCGTTTTCTCCGTAATCTTTCTCAAGGAGGAACTAAAGAAATCGAAGGTTAAATGGATTCTTCTGGCCCTTCTGGGAGTAATTATCATTACGGTTACCCAGAGCACCGGCGGAAGTATTCAATTGAAGGGCGTACTATTCATGGTGGTTGCGGTGATTTCGGCATCGGCCTTCACGATTTTGAGCGCCTCCTTGGCAGACCGATTTACTTCTTTCGAACGAACTTACATCATGATGGTAGTGGGAATGGTGGCCTTTTTCGTCATGGCGCTGATTCAACTTCGGAGGGCATTCGGCTCAGTGTTCTTGTCAGCGGTGCATAATGGCAGTGTCATGGGGGCGATTGTATTCCTGTCAGTCATCTGCTCCATCGCCGGATTTTTCTGCAACAATGTAGCCGTGGCAGAGCTGAGTGTGCAGCGGGCTACTGCATTCACCAATCTTTCCCCGGTGATTTCTGTAGTAGCGGGAGTTCTGGTACTGGGAGAAAATTTCAATATGGTTTATCTGGTGGGAATCCTGATGATTCTACTGGCTATCTACTGGGTGAACCGGGTGTCCTAAGATGGAAATCACCTTCTTTTAGAGGACGAAAGTGTTATAATGAGAACATCAAATACACGCAAGAAGCGGAAGGAGCGAATTATGGTTAAAGAAGTTAACATGGAAGAATTGAGAGAAAAAGCAGTAGGGGCATTCACCAGCGGATACATGTGTTCCGAGACATTGGTGTACATTCTGAACAAGTATTACGACCTGGGAATTTCCGAGGATGCCATTGCCATGAGCACCGGATTTCCTTTCGGATTTGGAGACGGCGGTAATGTGTGCGGTGCCGTTGCTGGTGCCACCATGTGCCTGGGAAAGGTGTTCGGAAGAACGGTTCCGGGAGATCCGAAGTTCCAGAAATGTTGTAGCTTGGTTCGAGAGCTGAACGATGACGTTATCGAGAAATACCAGACCACAATTTGTCCAACCCTGATTCAGGATTACAAGTTCAAGGACCCAGAGAGAAAACAGCACTGCATCGGTATTGTACTGGCCGTAGTGGATTCCTTCGCCAAGATTATGGAGAGAGAATGTCAGGTGAAGAGGGTATAGCGTGTTGAAGAAGCGGAACAAGGAAAAAAAAATTCTTTCTATATTCCACCGAATGTCTCGCAGGCAGCGGATGTTTCTTCTGCTGGACGGGCTTCTCTTGGGGGTTGTTCTGGCATTCTACGTTCTATTCTTCATTCCGCGGGATGCATCCGCCATGTTCCAGATGGCGAATCAGCGGTCCGGAAACATAACATCGATTACCCAGAAGATGTCTTTGGAAACCGAAATTTCCGTGAATCCCAAAGAAGTGTCCGGACTTAAAAAATTAAAATCTGGAACGCTGAAGTGCCCGATTAAGATAGAGCTTCAGGTGAATCAAGGAAAGGGCGGCGAAAGCCGGATTCGAAAGACGGTGGTAACACTGGAGGATAAAACTTCCACATTCCGAAATCACACGTACTATGATGGGGATACCGGAACGAAATATTTCCTGGACGGTTCCCAGTGGAAGCAGAAGGAGTTGGCAAAGGGACAGGCGTTGGAAATTGCAGATCTTCTGAAGATAACGGATAGCGTTCTTTCGGAAAGCACCTTCGCCCGAGGAGACGGTGTATACGAGGTGACGGTTCCGGCGAAAGAAGTGGGGGTTCTTCCGGTGTCCTCACTGCTGAGTCATCCTGAGAAGAGCAGCATCTCCGGTGGGAATTACGTATACCGCTTCGACAAGCATTCCAAGAGGTTGGTGCAGATTCGTTCCAGTAATCTGATGGTGAAGGTGCCGGGAGAAAATTCGGATCAGAAGTGCGAAGTGAAAATTTCTTTTACCGGGTACAACAAACTTTCCGCCAAGGACTGGCAGGTGCCGAACAAGGTGAGGAAGAGTGCCGCTGAGAAGAAATCAAGTAAGGCGAAGAAAATCTACACCCTCTCCGTAGCGGATCTTAAGGAGCGAGAGCAGGAGAGCTATGAAGTTGGAAAAGATCTCCCTGTGGGAACCTATGTTGCCGGAAAACGAAAGGGGGAAGGTATCATTACCTGCATCCGCCACAAAGACGCCTCCCTTGGATTTGAATGGAACTGCGGCTACGGGTATTACGGCATTGACAATTACAAGCACGGAAAGGAGGTGGGACTGAGTGAAGGAGACCGAATTATTGTGTCCGGAAAGAACTTGTCCATTTCATTCCGGAAAAAATAGGGCTGGTGTGACATTTCATGTGAAGGTCGCACTGGTAGTTTTCGTGTTGCTATGGATGGGAATCTTTGGAACCGGTCAGGCTTACGCTGCGGAAATCATTCATCAGAGTGACATGGCACTTCAGCCCTACGACACCTCCACCTATGACACGGTGAACAATGCCAATGAGACCATGACCGGTTACGGCCATGCCTATACCGATAGCACAGAACTGAATTCCATCTCTGGACCCTCCATGAAGTTTCGTTCTCTTCTGTACACATCGGATATTCCAAATCCCCAGAGCATTACCGTATCGCCGGATGGAAAGACCGCTTGGGTCATGTCCTCCAACAAATCCGGAAGCGACAACGCCAGAACGGGACGCATCTATCGGATTGACCTGTCTCGTTTCTGGAAAAAGAAGGCCCGTGGGTCCAAGGATTCCGATGCAGTGAAGGCGGGACCGGAAATCGTTACGGGACACGGTCAGACCCTTTCCTTCAATCCAAAGACTCATGAGCTGTGGTACGTTCGAGAGACCAAGGTACTGAACACCACTCTGGTAAGGGTGAATCCGAAGACCATGGAAATTGAAAAGGAAATTCATTTCCGATTCGGATCCACCATCGTGTTTCCGCCCACTTTTGTATTCGACAAAGATGGAAACTGCTGGACCTACACCCGAAGCACGGGAAGCAACTGGGTGTCCGCCGGCACCATTCGGTTCTACAAGGGGAAGATAGAAGGTAATCATGTGACCTTCCGCATGATTAATCAGGGCCTTCGCTATCCTCCGGGAAATCTCTGTCAGACCTTCGGATACAACCCTCAGAATGACCGGTTGTATGTGGCGGCAAACGGGGAGATTCTCACCGTCCCAGCAGGAAAACTAAGTCGAAACAGCATCACTGCGTCGGACGTTCAGTGCATTAAATTCGGTGGTTGTAGAGAGTTCGAAGGAATTGCTTTTACCGAAACGGGCTGTGCCTACTTCGTCACCAACAAGCCATCGGAAATTATGCGGGACTCCGTGAGCTACCAGAGTGCACTGAAGTTACAGGCGAAATACGACAAGGCAAAGAAAGAATATGCTGCAGACCGGAAAGCGCTGAAGAAGGTAAAAGAAAACCAGGTCCAGAAAATCATTACCGAAAAAATCGGGGACAATCTGGAAGAGGGTCTGTAGATAGAACTTCATTTGTGTTATAATGACACTAACTATGAAAATATATTTTTGTTTATTTCGTATAGACAGAATGGAGGTACAGTATGGCACTTGTTACAACCACCGAGATGTTCCGCAAAGCTTACGATGGCGGATATGCAATCGGTGCGTTCAATGTAAATAATATGGAAATTGTTCAGGCGATTACGGAGGCGTGCAAGAAAGAGAATGCACCAGTAATTCTGCAGGTATCCAGAGGCGCAAGAACTTATGCGAACCACACTTATCTGATGAAACTGGTGGAAGCGGCAGTGAAGGAATGCCCAGATATTCCGATTGCACTGCACCTGGATCATGGCCCAGATTTCGAGACTTGCAAATCCTGCATCGATGGTGGATTCACATCGGTGATGATTGATGCTTCCTCCAAGCCTTTCGAGGAGAACATCGCAATCACGAAGGAAGTGGTAGATTACGCACACAAATACGGTGTGGTTGTAGAAGCAGAGCTGGGTACGTTGGCCGGAATTGAAGATGAGGTTCATGTATCTGCAGAAGATTCCTCTTACACCCATCCGGAAGAAGTGGAAGAATTCGTGACCCGTACCGGATGTGATTCCCTGGCCATTGCCATTGGAACCAGCCACGGTGCCTATAAGTTCAAACCGGGAACGAAGCCGCAGCTTCGGTTCGATGTGCTTCACGAATGCGAGAAGAGGCTGCCGGGATTCCCAATCGTACTCCACGGTGCATCTTCCGTTCCACAGGAATACGTGCAGATGATTAACGAATACGGCGGAAACATGCCGGGGGCAATTGGCGTGCCGGAAGAACAGCTGAGAGAAGCGGCTCGTTCGGCGGTCTGCAAGATTAACATTGATTCGGATATCCGTCTGGCGATGACCGGTTCGGTTCGTCGTTATCTGACCGAGAATCCAGCGGATTTCGATCCGAGAAAATACCTGAAGGCCGGAAGAGATGCTATTGAGGCCATGGTTCGTCACAAGATTGTGGACGTATTGGGC
>JBNMGJ010000153.1:0-4623 GCA_050872185.1 Mogibacterium sp. | reverse complement strand
TCTCAAGACTTTTGCGGTAGGCAAAGGCGAGGATTATGCGAAGTTCAGCCTGATTGGCGTGGACTACGATATCATTCACGATCAGGAACTTTCGGCAAAAACATCCAAGCTTCGTCTGGTGGTCAATGCCCGTGCAGTCTGCGAGTCGGACCTGTTGCTGGACATCGTGGACGACGCATTTGATGCCATTGCAGAGAAGTACAACGTGAAGATTAAGTTATTCTTCAACGAATGCTTCGGCATGATGGACGAAGGAAGAAAATAAGAAATAAGGAAAGAAATCAGCAAACATGAATGTAAACGAAAACAATTCAATTCATGAGCAGATAAAGAACTACTACGGTGCCGTGCTTCAGAGCAGCGAGGATCTTAAGACCAACGCCTGCTGCTGCAGTTCGGCACCGCCGAAGTATGTGCGAGAAATTCTGCCAGAAATTGAAGATGAAATCCTGAATCGCTTCTATGGATGTGGTTCTCCGATTCCTATGGGACTTGCGGGATGCACCGCATTGGATCTGGGATGCGGCACCGGAAGGGATGTGTTCATTCTCTCTAAGTTGGTGGGGGAACAGGGGCAGGTCTACGGTGTGGATATGACGGAAGAACAACTGAATGTGGCAAAGAAATACCAAGAGGCCCAAGCAAAGAAATTCGGATATGCGAAGCCAAATACGCACTTTCATCTGGGATATATCGAAGACCTTCAGTCTATCAGTATTCCGGACAACTCAGTGGATGTGGTAACTTCCAACTGTGTCATTAATCTATCGCCCTTCAAAGAACAGGTATTCTCCGAAGTGTACCGTGTATTGAAAGAAGGGGGAGAACTCTACTTCTCCGATGTCTTTGCAGACCGGCGGATTCCTGAGGAAGTTCGTCAGGATCCGGTGATGCGTGGAGAGTGTATGGGGGGTGCCATGTATCTAGAGGACTTCCGCCGGCTTATGGCGAAATGCGGATTCACCGCCCTGTATTTCGTGGAAAAGACGCCGATTCAGCCTCATGATTTTGAAGTGGCAAGGCTCGTGGGCGATATTCAGTTCTACTCTTGCACCGTAAGAGCGTTTAAATGTTCTGGTTTGGAAGACCGGGAAGAAAATTATGGTCAAAGCGCCATATACCTTGGAACCATGCCGGAAAACAAGCGATACATGGACTTTGCTGGAAACCTTCGATTCGTAAAAAATCGTCCGGTGGGAGTCAGCGGAAACGTGGCGGCAATCCTGCAAACCTCTCGCTTCTCGAAATATTTTGAGGTTGCCGGTAATCGCTCGGAGCATTACGGACTCTATACGGATATGGATCGGGATAACAACACAGAAAGCCTTGATTTCGGGAAGCCGATTACCCTACGAGATCTGGAAAACGAGGCCGAACGCTACGATATTCCAGCGATTCTGGACCAGGTAAATGGAATTTCAGAACTGACGTCAAAACCAGAACTAACCACCATGCAGGTGAACGTAGGATACCGGTGCAATCTGGCGTGCACACACTGTTTCCTGGAGTGCGGCCCGAACCGACGAGAAATCATGACCCGCGAGACGATGGATCAGTGCCTACAGGTTTTCCGAGACAATCATTTCAAAGTAATGGATATCACTGGAGGTTCTCCGGAAATGAATCCGAACCTTCCATATCTTATTGAAGAAGCAGCAAAGCTGGGTCAGGTGATCATTCGAACGAATCTGGTGATTTTGAAAGACGCGGAATATGCGCCGCTGTTAGACGTATACGCAAAGAACAAGGTGAAGATCGTCTGTTCTCTTCCTTATTACAAGAAGAACGTGGTGGAAAAGCAGCGCGGACCGCATGTATTTGACCCCGCCATCCAGATGCTGCAGAAACTAAATGCTATGGGCTATGGCATTCGTGATGATTTGCATCTCACGCTGGTGTATAACACCGACGGTCCATATCTTCCGCCGAACGAGTTCATGCTAGAAGATACCTACCGAGAAGTGCTGCGCAAAGATTACGGAATCGAATTCACTGACCTTATTGCCATCGGAAATGTTCCACTGGGGCGCTTCGGCCAGGAACTTCGTCAGCACGGGAAGCTGGGATCCTATCTTCGAATGCAGAGCGACAACTTCAATCAGGACAATCTACCAGGGGTTATGTGCCGAGACCAGATTAACGTGGACTACGACGGAAGTCTCTATGACTGCGAATATTACCACGTATTGGGAATTCATCCGGAAGGATATCAACACATTTCGGAGTTGGTAGAAGGATCGGTTACGCCAAGAGAAATCCGAACTTGCAGTCTCTGTTACAGCTGTACTGCTGGATACGGCAGCAGTTGTGGGGGGAATCTATCGCATTAATGTTCCTTGAAGAAGAAAAAACACCCGGCGCGAAAGTCTTTCTATACAAGCTTTCCGCTGGGTGTCATTATTTGAATTTGCAACTATTCCCGAAATTATGATTTTAGGAATAGTCGTATTCATCCTTCATAACTACTCTCTTTGTGCGCTCATCATTATTCGGTTACATTCTTTCCGTAATTGAACTCCGCATTTTCCTTGGTTTTCTCATCGATGGTGTACTTGCCTCTTTCAATTGCCAGGTTTCCCGTTCTGGCAAGTTCTAGAATATGGAACGGCTCCAGCAACTCTTGCAGCGCACTAATTTTGGATTCTTCACCGATTACCGCCAGTGTTAGCGTTTCCTGGGAAACATCGATTACCGATGCGCGGAAAATATTTCCAATCTGAATAATCTCATTTCTCGTTTCGTAGTCCTTCGCCTCACATTTGAACAGAACAAATTCTCTCCGGATGGTCTTTGCCAAATCCATCATTTTGGCGGAATACACCGGAACCATCTTGTTCAGCTGTGCTAAAAGTAGGTTCGCATGGTTATCGTCCGCGAAAACCTCGATGGTTAGACGGGTCAGATTCGGGTCTGCCGTAGGTCCGGAACAGAAGGAATCAATGTTAAATCCGTTCCGCGAGAAAAGTCTGCTGATAATCGACAGCACTCCCGGCCTATTTTCCACCAGCACAGAATAGGTCCGCCGGATTTCGCCGGCATTTTGCATTGTATTTTTACTCATATGAACATCTCCATTCTTTCCGTTTCAGACTAGTTCAGCAGGAACTCCGTGATATTCGTTCCGCCATTTACCATCGGGCGTACCATTTCATCCGTTGCCACCGCACAATCCACGATATAACCACGACCTTCTTTCTGTTCCTCCAGGGCTTCTGCGATGGCCGCCTTCAGTTCGTCGATATTCGTGACTTTTGCACCCTTCATTCCGTAAGCTTCTGCCAGCTTTACGAAGTCTGGACCTCTGTCCAGAATGGTCTGGCTGTAACGTTTTCCATACATAAGATCCTGCCACTGGTGCACCATTCCCAACACACCATTATTGAAGATAAAAGTAATAATCGGAAGCTTATAGAACTCTTCCGTGGCCAATTCATTACAGTTCATGCGGAATGAGCCATCACCGGTAATGTGGATGACCGTTTTATCAGGGTCCCCTGCTTTAGCACCCAGTGCAGCACCTAATCCGAATCCCATGGTGCCATAACCACCGGATGTCAGAAGCTGCCCCGGATAGCTGAAGTGGAAGTGCTGAATCGCCCACATCTGGTGTTCGCCTACGTCCGTGGAAACTACGGTATCCTTCGGAACCATTTCTTCAATCGTCGAAAGAATCTCCTTCGGCGTCATAACTCCGTTCTCGTTCAAATCGTACTTCGTCTCGGTTGGGAACGAGAATACGTACTCCTTCCAATCACTGTGATCATACTGCGGAATTCGCTGATTCAATTTCTCCAGAACCACCTTGGCATCTCCGATGATGTGATGATCTGTTTGAACGTTCTTGTTGATTTCAGCCCGGTCGATATCAATGTGAACAATTTTCGCATCCTTGGCAAAAGTATCTGGTTTCAAAGCCACACGATCCGAGAATCTGCAGCCCACGGCAATCAACAGGTCACATCCGTCCACACCACGGTTGGATGCCTGAGAACCGTGCATTCCAATCATTCCGGTGGCCAACGGATCCGCTCCATCCATGGCACCGCCACCCATCAGCGTAATGGCTACCGGTGCATCTATTTTCCGAGCAAATTCTCGGAACTGGTTGTGGGCACGGCTTCTCGTCACTCCGCCGCCGCAGATCAGCATTGGTTTCTTGGATTCCTGAATCATATCCACCAGAATGTCGATATCTTTGGAATCCGGTTCCGGAAGCAGTAAGCTACTGGTGTTGGACCGGCTAATGAGTTTTCCCAAAGCCCCGGTATTCTTATGTTTTTCCCTTGGAAGAGGTTCGTAATCCACCAATGCTGCGGTTACATCCTTGGTAATATCAATTAGAACCGGCCCCGGACGGCCACTTCTGGCAATTCCAAAGGCTTCCCGGATGGTATCCGCTAACTTATTCACATCTCTTACGAGATAATTCGTCTTGGTAATCTGCATAGTAATACCGGTGATGTCCACTTCCTGGAATGCATCCTTTCCCAGCATTTTCTGCCCTACGTTGCAGCAGATGAAAACCACTGTCGAGGAATCCATGTAGGCTGTGGCAATTCCCGTGGTGAGATTGGTTGCTCCCGGCCCAGATGTGGCCATGCAAACACCTACTTTTCCAGTAGA
>JBNMGJ010000301.1:0-1300 GCA_050872185.1 Mogibacterium sp. | reverse complement strand
CCATTCCTACCATCGGCATCGGTTCCGGTGCAGGATGCGATGGACAGGTGCTGGTCTATCAGGATATGCTGGCCATGTTCCCAGATTTCAAACCGAAGTTCGTGAAACACTTTGCCGACGTGGGAAGCGTGATGCAGTCTGGGTTCCAGGCGTATATGGAAGAGGTAAAAGCAGGTTCTTTTCCTGCGGAAGAGCATACGTTCCGAATTGACGATGACGTAATTGAAAAATTGTATTAGAGGAGAAAGAGATATGAAAATTGTTACAACCGTTGCAGAAGTGAGAGAAAAAGTGAAGGAATGGAGAAGACAGGGGTTGTCGGTTGGATTGGTACCCACCATGGGTTTTCTTCATGAAGGTCACAAGAGTCTGATTGAAAGAGCCGTATCCGAGAACGACCGGGTGGTGGTCAGCGACTTCGTTAACCCTACCCAGTTCGGAGAAGGGGAAGATCTGGAAGCTTACCCAAGAGATATCGACCGGGATGCGGCCCTTTGCTGTGAAGTGGGTGCAAATCTGATTTTCCACCCAGAAGTGAGTGAGATGTACGCCGAGGGTGCCTGCACCATGGTGGACATGAAGGGGGCCATGACCACCGGACTTTGCGGTAAAACAAGACCGATTCATTTCCGAGGTGTGTGCACTGTGGTGTCGAAGCTGTTCAACATCGTGACACCGGACCGGGCTTACTTCGGACAGAAAGATGCCCAGCAGCTGGCGGTAATTAAACGCATGGTCAAGGATCTGAACTTCGACATCGAAATCGTGGGATGCCCGATTGTCCGAGAAGCGGATGGTCTGGCGAAGAGCTCCCGAAACACCTACCTCAGCGAGGAGGAGCGGAAAGCCGCACTGGTTCTCAGCCAGGCGGTTCGGAAGGGTCAGGAGATGATAGAGACCGGCGAGAAGAATCTGGACCGGATTACCGACGAAATGAAGGCCCTGATTGGGGCAGAACCGCTAGCTAGAATCGACTACGTTGAGGCGGTGAATGCCGAGAACATTCAGCCGGTACACAGTACAGAGGACTGTGACCAGGTGCTGGTGGCCATGGCCGTATACGTGGGAAAGACAAGACTGATTGATAATTTCATCGCGTAATTCAATTCTGTAAAAGAAAATGGGACCCCCGCAATATAATCACTGCGGCGGTCCCATTTCGAATAGGCTGCGGTTTCCGGTTACTGCTTCTGGGAGTAGGTTACCTTGCAGTTCACGCCCTGAAGGCGGCCAATTTTCCCCGACAGGTTACTGATGATTGGCTGGGGTGCATCCATGACCACACAGATGATATTGATGT
>JBNMGJ010000075.1:0-8499 GCA_050872185.1 Mogibacterium sp. | reverse complement strand
GTGCCCGGGACTGAGTCAGAACCTGCACGGTTACATCGTCTGGAATCATATCTTTCTCAATCAGCGTACGCAGAAATTCGAATTCCGTTTCGGATGCGGCAGGGAAGCACACCTAAATTTCTTTGAATCAGATGTCCACCAGTACCTTGAAGAATGCCAGCTTTTCTTCCAGCGACATCGGAACAATCAGGGCCTGGTTGCCGTCTCGAAGGTCTACACTGCACCAATAAGGTGCTTTCTCGATATGATCCTTCTTTACCCAGTCATACGTGCATTCTGGTGGATTGTAGAAACCCGGCTGATACTTTTTCTGATTTTCCATTGTTAATTCCTCCTAATTCAATGTAATCTCGATGAACAGTCCCATAAAAAAATCTCTTCGCTGTTCATCGCAAACCGATGAAACGAAGAGACGAAATAATTCCGCGGTACCACTCTTCTTGGCCGCGCCGCAATGAGGCAGCCCACTTGTAGAATGTCAGCTCAGGGGTGAGACACCTAACCGTTCCTGCATCCTCACACCACCCGGATGCTCTCTCATAAGGTCCTGCGAAAGGTTTATTCCCGTCAACGCTGTAATATTAAGTTCTTGTCCAATATACTAGATTTTTTGTGAAAAGTCAACGAAAAAGTGATAAAAAATTGAAAAAAATCACTGTAATGATTGTGCTGAAAAACAAAATTGTGTTGACAATTTATTTTCATCCACTATAATTAAAGTATTCAACTAAAATCGACGTACAGAAAGGGTGATATCAATGAAATTGACGGGATCTCAAATTGTAGCAGAAGTGCTGCTGGATCATGGGGTCGACACTATTTTTGGATATCCTGGAGGGACTGCACTGAATATTTATGATGAACTGTACAAATACAGTGATCGAATTAAGCACGTTCTTACCGCACATGAGCAGGGTGCAAGCCATGCGGCAGACGGATATGCCAGAGCGACCGGAAAAGTAGGCGTGGTGATGTCCACTAGTGGACCAGGGGCCACCAACCTAGTAACAGGAATTGCAACTGCATGCCTGGACAGCATTCCGCTGATTGCAATTACTTCCAATGTTCCGGATTCTTTGATTGGTAAGGATGCGTTCCAGGAAATCAGTATTACCGGCGTGACCATGCCGATTACGAAGCACAACTTCTTCGTAAATCACATCGAGGATTTGGCGGATACGCTGAGAGAGGCTTTCGTAATTGCACAGAGCGGACGTCCCGGTCCGGTTCTGGTGGACATTACGAAGGATGTTACTGCAGCAACTTATGAATATGAAAACAAGCGGCCACTTCCGCTTCGTCCGGATCCGGAAATCCGAAAGGAAGATATCCGTGCGGCTGTAAAGATGATTAATGCGGCAGAGAAGCCAGTGATGTATGTAGGTGGCGGTGCCATGCAGGCTTGCGCCAGCGAACTGGTTCAGGAGCTTGCTAGAAAGGCGGATATTCCTGTTGTAAATACGCTGATGGCAACGGGAATCATGGACACCGACGATGATCTAAGCCTGGGAATGGTGGGAATGCATGGATCTGTTGCGGCAAACAGAGCGATTCAGCATTCGGATCTGATTATCGCACTGGGCGCTCGATTCAGCGACCGTGTTGCCCAGGATCCCAAGACCTGGGGCAGAAGTGCCCGCATTCTGCAGGTGGATATCGACAACAGTGAAGTGAATAAGAATGTTCAGATTGATAAGGCAGTGATTGCCAACGTAAGGGAATTCCTGGAGAATGCACTTCCGTTCATCGAAGAGAACACCCATCCGGAGTGGAGAGAACGGACTGTATCTTGGAAGGCCAAAGCTCCTTATGTCAAGGCAACGGGTTGTCCACTTCACCCGAAGGACATTATGAATGTGATTTCAGATTCTGTCGATGATGAGGCGATTTACGTTACAGATGTGGGACAGCATCAGATGTGGGCGGCACAGTATCTCCATCATCGCAAGCCCCACAAGTTCATTACCAGCGGTGGACTGGGAACCATGGGATTCGGTTACGGCGCTGCTATCGGTTCGAAGATTGGTCGTCCGAAGAACCGCGTGATTCATATTACCGGCGATGCCTCCTTCCAGATGAATCTGAACGAAGTGGTTACGGCAGAGACGCAGCATCTGCCAATCATCACAGTAATTCTGAACAACTCTGTTCTCGGAATGGTATACCAGTGGCAGACCATCTTCTATGGTGAGCGGTATTCTAACACCACTCCGAACCGCAAGGTAGATTACGTCAAAGTTGCAGAGGGATTCAACATTAAGGGATTCCGGGCAACGACGCCGGAAGAATTCCAGGATGCTTTTAGCAAAGCACTGGAGGAAGACGGTCCGGTATGGATTGAATGCGTTATTTCTCAGGATGAGCGCGTGCTCCCAATGATTCCAGGGGGCAAGAGCGTGGATGATATGATTATCGGATAGGAGGACGACATGTATAAACCATTGAAACAAGAAATTGTAAGCGTCCTCGTGAAGAACCAGGCCAACGTTTTGACTCGTGTTATTAGCATGTTCGGTCGGAGAGGATTCAACATCGACTCGCTAACCGTATCGCCAACAAACAATCCAAAGCTGTCTAGAATCACCATTATGTTCAGCGCGACAGAGCAGTCGATGCAGCAGATTATCACCCAGACGGAAAAGCTGGAGGTCGTTGAGGAAGTTATCGTGCTGAGCCGGGAGAACAGCTTATACCGAGAACTGGTTCTGATGAGAATCGAATGCGAACCGGAACAGCGCAGTTCGGTGAAGGAAATCGTGGATATCTTCCGTGGGAAGATTATCGATCTTTCGAAGCACAGTCTGGTCATTGAGATGACCGGAACTCCGTCGAAGATTAACGGCTTTATGGAAGTTATGGAAGACTACAACATAACCGATGTGTGCCGTACCGGAATTACCGGAATTGAGGGATTGAATTAAACAACAGCAAGAGAAATTCAAAGGAGATTCAAAGAAGAATGTCAAGAATAAGTGATAACGTCACCCAGGGAGTAGAGAAGGCGCCGATGCGGAGCCTTTTCTACGCCATGGGTTATACCAAAGAAGAACTGGACCGTCCGCTGATTGGAGTGGTCTCGGCCCACAGCGAAATTGTTCCAGGCCATATGCACCTGGACAAGATTACAGAAGCGGTAAAAGCAGGTGTCAGGATGGCGGGAGGAACTCCGATTATGGTTCCAGCCATTGGCGTTTGCGATGGAATCGCCATGGGACACGAGGGTATGAAGTATTCTCTGCCGAGCAGAGAGTTGATTGCCGACAGCGTAGAAACCATGGCGAAGGCCCATCAGTTCGATGGACTGGTTCTGGTACCGAACTGCGATAAGATTGTTCCGGGTATGGTAATGGCTGCTTGCCGCATTAATATCCCGTCCATCGTATGCTCTGGCGGACCGATGATGAGTGGACTTGTGAATGGCGAGGAGACCTCTCTTTCCAAGATGTTCGAGGCAGTGGGCTCTCGCAAAGCCGGCTTGATTGACGATGAAGGTCTGCGGGCTTTCGAAGAGAACGTGTGCCCAGGCTGTGGTTCCTGCTCCGGTATGTATACTGCCAACAGCATGAACTGCCTTTGCGAAGCAATCGGCATGGGCCTGCCTGGAAATGGAACCATTCCGGCGGTATCCAGCCGCCGTATCATGCTGGCAAAGCACGCTGGCATGGCTATCATGGACCTGGTGGAGAAAGACATCAAGCCGAGAGACATCATCACTGCAAAGTCCGTTCGCAACGCACTGACCTGCGACATGGCTCTGGGATGTTCCTCTAACACCGTTCTCCATTTGCTGGCCATCGCCAATGAGGCAGGGGTTCCGGTGGATTTGAACATGTTCAACGAAATCAGCTCTATCACTCCGAACCTGTGCCATTTGGCACCAGCTGGTGGTACTCACATGCACGACCTGAATAACGCAGGAGGCATCCAGGCGGTTCTGGCAGAGCTGGATAAGAAGGGATTGATTGACAAGACCGCAATCTGCGCCAACGGACATACCGTTGGGGAGAATATCGAAGGAAAGAAGATTCTGGACAACGGTGCAATCCGCAGCATTGACAATCCGTACAGCGAGACCGGCGGCTTGGCCATCCTGTTCGGTAACATTGCGCAGGAAGGTGCAGTTGTGAAAAGAAGTGCGGTAGCACCGGAAATGCTGACACACACCGGCCCGGCCAGAGTCTTTGATAGTGAAGATGAAGCCATTCAGGCAATTTACAACGGCGACATTCACGATGGTGATGTGGTAGTCATTCGTTACGAAGGCCCGAAGGGTGGTCCAGGCATGAGAGAGATGCTGAATCCAACCAGTGCACTTGCCGGCATGAAGCTGGACAAGACTGTTGCCCTGATTACCGATGGAAGATTCAGTGGTGCCAGCAGAGGCGCCTCCATCGGACACGTTTGTCCGGAAGCGGCTGCCGGCGGCAATATCGGTCTGATTGAAGAAGGCGATATTATCGAAATTAACATTCCGGAATATCGGATTAACGTTAAAGTATCCGATGAGGAATTGGCAGAACGTAAAGCGAAATGGACAGCACCGGAACCGAAGGTAACCAGTGGATGGCTGGCAAGATATGCGAAGCTGGTAGGACCTTCCGCGAAGGGTGCGGTAATGGAAATCTAGGGAGGACTACATGCTAGAGTTAAAGGATTTTGAGAAAGCAACGGAGGTTGTGCAGAGGGTTGTACGACCGACGAACCTGATGTACAGCGATTACTTTTCGGAGATGTGCGGCAACAAAGTATATCTCAAGCCAGAGAATATGCAGCTGACAGGGGCATATAAGATTCGTGGTGCGTATTTCAAGATTAGCACCCTGACCGATGAGGAAAGAAGCAGAGGTCTGGTTGCTGCATCTGCTGGAAACCACGCCCAGGGCGTTGCCTATGCGGCAAAGGCCTATGGCTGCAAAGCCACCATCGTTATGCCCACCACCACACCGCTGATTAAGGTAAACCGCACGGAGAGTTATGGTGCGGAAGTGGTTCTGTACGGAAACGTGTACGATGAGGCGGCGGCCTATGCGATGAAATTAGCCGAAGAGAAGGGAATGACCTTCATTCATCCCTTCGATGATTTTACCGTGGCAACAGGTCAGGGTACCATTGCAATGGAAATCATCAAAGAGCTTCCGCTGGTAGATGCTATTCTGATTCCAGTAGGAGGCGGCGGGTTGGCCACAGGTGTTTCCACCCTAGCAAAGATGCTGAAGCCAAATATCAAGATTATCGCCGTGGAACCGGCAGGGGCCAACTCCCTGCAGCGCTCCTTTGAGGCTGGTAAAGTCACCACCATGGATCACGTTCAGACCATTGCCGATGGCACAGCGGTTAAGACACCGGGAGAGAAAATTTTTCCGTATCTTCAGAAGAACATTGACGAAATCATTACGGTTGAGGATGATGAGTTAGTCGTAGCTTTCTTGGATATGGTGGAGAACCACAAGATGGTGGTGGAGAACTCCGGACTTCTAACGGTGGCAGCCCTGAAACATCTGGACTTCAAGGGAAAGAAAGTAGTATCCATCCTCAGCGGTGGAAATACGGATATCATCACCATTTCCAATATTATCCAGAACGGTCTTATCATGAGAGACAGAATCTTCACGGTTTCGGTAATGCTTCCGGATAAGCCAGGTGAACTGGTTCGCGTAGCCCAGACCATTGCAGATGCTCAGGGTAATGTGGTTAAGCTGGAGCACAACCAGTTCGTCAGCGTGGACAGAAACCACAAGGTAGAGCTGAAGCTGACCATCGAAGCATTTGGCACTGAACACAAACAGAAGATTATCCGTGCACTGAAGGAACACGGATTCGATGATACGGTGGAAACAGACATTCTGATGTAATTTTTCTTGTGGAGCAGGGAAGGCATAAGCCTTTTCTGCTTTGCTTTTGTGTAGACTGCAAGTGTATAAAAATAAAAACATGTTGCTAAAATACAAAGAAAATCAAAAATAATTGTTATTAGAAACAATTTAAATAAACGGATTTATCGCACAAAACAACTTCTTGAAACCGCAAAGCATTGAAATATCAACGGTCGAGTAATATGGATGTTGACATTATTTTAATTAAATGGTAGTATACATGAGTGAATTTTTACACAAGAGTCCTAGTTATAGAGGGGGGTTATAAATATGCATACAGTGCTTATGGCAATTCTTCTAATCGTGAGCATTCTGATGATGGTTGCAATTCTGCTTCAGTCTAGCAATAGTTCTGGATTGTCCGGTTCCATTGCCGGTGGTGCAGAGCAGCTGTTCGGAAAGAGAAAGAGCAGAGGATACGATTCCATTCTGGCAAGAATTACGGTTGTGCTGGCAGTGATTTACATCATCGTTTCGCTGGCAATTGTTACGTTCTTCAACTAATCGATTCCGAAGGAACTCTTTCACATTGTTCATAATTGTGTAAGCGTTGAGGCACTTTTGGGTGCCTCATAATATTTGTTTATTTTTAAATTACTATAAATTATTTATAAGGAGGTTTTAGGCTATGAATTTATGGATTGCACCTGTCTGCGCCATTATCGGTCTTCTGGTTGCTTTCTGCCTGACATCTTGGGTAAGCAAAGCAGATGCCGGCAACGACAGGATGAAAGAAATAGCCGGATTTATTCACGAGGGTGCCATGGCATTCCTCAAGAGAGAGTACAGAACGATGGTTATCGTTATTGTGGCTCTGTTCATCATCATTGGATTCTGCATCAACTGGACATCCGGTGTGCTGTATGTATGCGGTGCACTTCTGTCCGTACTGGCAGGATACTTTGGAATGAATGTTGCTACCAAGGGTAACGTTCGTACAGCCAATGCTGCAATGACACACGGAATGCCTCGTGCGCTGCAGGTTGCATTCCGCTCTGGTGCGGTTATGGGACTGTGCGTATCGGGACTGGGTCTTCTGGGCCTGGGAATCGTGTTCGTTACACTGGACATGGCGACCATTCAGGAATGCGTAACCAGCTTTGGTCTGGGTGCATCTTCCATGGCGCTGTTCGGCCGTGTAGGCGGTGGTATCTATACCAAGGCTGCGGACGTTGGTGCGGACCTGGTTGGTAAGGTTGAGGCTGGAATTCCAGAGGATGACCCGAGAAACCCTGCTGTTATCGCCGATAACGTAGGTGACAACGTAGGTGACGTTGCCGGAATGGGTTCCGACCTGTTTGAATCTTATGTAGGATCTATCATCTCCGCTGTAACTCTGGCTGCTGTTGCCGTTAACGAGTCCGGCGAGATGTCTACTTTCAACGAAACAACGGCAGCACTGTTCCCAATGCTGATTGCAGCCGTAGGACTGATTGCTTCTATTCTGGGCATTCTTGCCGTTCGTGGTAACGATAACGTGAACCCGGCAAAGTCCCTGAATATGGGTACTTATGTCAGCGGTGTCATCGTGATTATTGCTGCTGTTCTTCTCAGCAAGAACATGCTGGGTTCTCTGAACTACGCATGGGCAATTATTGCCGGCCTGCTGGTAGGTATTATCATTGGCCAGTTGACAGAGATTTATACATCCGATGCCCACAAGTTCGTTAAGAGCATTGCAGAGCAGTCTCAGACTGGTTCTGCTACCACCATCATTTCCGGACTGTCCGTTGGAATGATGTCCACAATCTGGCCAATTCTCTTCATTGCTGTCGGCATTATCGTTGCATATAACTTTGCAGGCCTGTACGGTATTGCACTGGCTGCAGTAGGTATGCTGTCCACCACCGGAATGACCGTTGCTGTAGATGCTTATGGTCCGGTTTCCGATAACGCGGGTGGTATCGCAGAAATGTCCGAGCTTCCGGAAGATGTTCGTAACATCACCGATACCTTGGATTCTGTAGGTAACACCACTGCCGCTATTGGTAAGGGATTTGCGATTGGTTCTGCAGCCCTGACGGCGCTGGCACTGTTCGCATCCTTCGCAACCACTGCAAAGCTGACTCAGATTAGCTTGCTGGATCCAATGGTAATCGTAGGCCTCTTCATCGGTGCAATGCTTCCGTTTGCATTCTCCGCAATGACCATGAGCTCCGTGGGTAAGGCTGCAAATCAGATGATTGAAGAGGTAAGAAGACAGTTCCGTGAGGACAAGGGAATCATGGAAGGAACTTCCAAGCCGAATTACGCACGCTGCGTAGATATCTCCACATCCGCTGCCCTGCACGAAATGGTTGCTCCGGGAATCCTGGCAATTGTTGCTCCGGTTGCAGTAGGACTACTTCTGGGAACCGAGTCCCTGGGTGGACTGCTGGCAGGTGCGCTGGCATCTGGTGTTCTGCTGGCTATCATGATGGCCAATGCAGGTGGCGCTTGGGATAATGCGAAGAAGTACATCGAGAGCGGTGTATACGGCGGAAAGGGCAGCGAGACTCACAAGGCTGCTGTCGTTGGTGATACCGTAGGTGACCCGTTCAAGGATACATCCGGTCCATCCATCAACATCCTGATTAAGCTGATGACCATCGTATCTCTGGTATTCGCTCCACTGTTCGTACAGTAT
>JBNMGJ010000197.1:0-3448 GCA_050872185.1 Mogibacterium sp. | reverse complement strand
CACCTATCAGACCTATCTGAAGCACTCTGCTCCACCGAAATCCATCTCTGGGGATTATCTCCGGACAATCCTGGCAGAGCATCAGGCAATCTTCAATGCCTTTGAAGGTCGAAACTACATCGAAGGACGGGAAGCTATGTTGAAGCACATGGAGCAATCCAAACTCCGCCGAATGTCCAACTTCTTCTAGTTCACGGAATTTCATTACGTAATCGAAATGGGACAGCGCATGCTGCCCCATTTTTTTATGAAAGAAATCCCTTGTTACTCCTCTGTAACATTCCGTGCCATCCAGCTCACCAGGTTCTTGAGCACGCTGTCCTTGCACTTGTCATGAAGAATGTCATGATATGCTCCCGGATAGAGTTTCATGTCTACCCGGCTATGTTTCGTCTTGGAGGTGAACAAAGCATCTAACTGACCGGCAGCATCTCCGCAGTCCCCTAGCTGATCTTCCGCTCCCGCCATAATCAGAACCGGAATATCCGGAATTTGAGCGATTCCGTTCTTCCCTTTTAACTTTTGATGGGCATCCAGAAGCTCCAAGTAGGATCCTGCAGACAGAACCTGTCCGCAGTCCGGATCTTCGTTGTATGCCTGCACTTCGCTTTCATCGGTACTGAACCAGAAATACCTTCTCTCCTCTTTGTTTCCCGGTATGGAATCCAGCTGTGTAATCATGGAAGCCACGCTTTCCGAAATGCTGTAATAACCGTTTCGTCGAACATGCTGCTTCGCTGCCACGCGGATGAACTTCGCCATCTTCGGACTGTTCGGTACCGAGAACAGTGCCAATGCTTCCACATCTTTGTACTTTGCCGTATAGGTCATGGCAACCACGCTTCCCAGGCCGATTCCAATTAGCACCGTCGGAATACTGGATCCGCTTTTCCGTTTTGCATCCATCACCAGATTGTGCACGTCCTCTACCACTGCAGAGAAACCACCTTTTTTCATTCCAAAAGATCCTGGATGACCCTGTTTGCTCAGTCCATGGCCTACCATATCCGCTGCGTACACATCATATCCATTCTGGTTCAGATATTCTGCCATAGAATTATAGAACAACGCATAATTCCCCTGGTCATGTAGAAATACGACGATTCCCTTGGGGAAATCCACTTTCCAAGCATAGGTCATAATCTGACCTTCCCCGTTGGACGCGGGACGATATCTCTCTTCTCTCATTTCTTTTCCCTCTATCATTTACTTATCCGCCTTCGTGCGGTGGTACTTCCGAATGCATTCCAGGGATTTACGTTCTAATTCAAAAGTTTCCGCTGGCAATTCTGGAATAGAAACGTCCTTGCGTTTCATCGCTTCTTGAATCAGGTACTGCGCCAGCCATGGATTTTTCACCAGAACCGGTCCCAGCATGTTGGTAAAAATAAGGTTCTTATACCGAGCGCCTTCGTGCTTTTCCTCGTATCCATTGTTTCCGTAACCATACTCCACATCAGAAAGGGCCACATCACCGCAAAGGGTCGTATCCATCACCTGAATCTGACTTCCATTCAGTTCAAAGTCGGTGCCTCGCATCCGAGTAATCAAATCATCTCCTACAATGCTATCTCTTTCTGCGCATTCCATGTCCAGATATCCCAGACCGGAGATGGTAGACCCATCTAGTCTGCGTATTGTCTTTCCGAAAGCGGCACCGGTGGTTCCTACGGTGAGAATTACACCCCCTTCTTCGATATACGCATTCAGTTGGTCTTTTACATTCCGAAATGCGTTGACAATGTACTCATTGCTCTTGAACTCTCCTGGATTCAGCAATAAAACATCCGTATGCTTGAAATCCAGAGAGTCCCCGAAATTCGTGGTCTTATGAACCTCCACCGAAAGGCCCATCTTTTTCCCAATTCGTTCTAGTGCCATCACATTTCCCCGATCTCCGTGTAGGTTCAGGACATCCGGCCAGCACCATGTAATATTCAACTTATTCATATTTCGGTAAATCCTCCATCATCTGCTCGTACTTATGGAGCCATGTAATCAGATATACGTTATCGCAGTCGTATCGATCCAGCTCACGGAAAATATCGTCATTCTCATCGGATGGAATTACCGTAATCTGGTCCTCTGGGAATCCTCCGTAAATCAGCCGATTTGCCGTATCGTAGGCCACGGCTTCGGAGAATGTGGTGCAATGCTGAATGTTGGCGTGTAGAAGGGGCTCCACATCACAGTCAAAGGAATAGAAAGTATTCGTGTAGTATGGTTGAAAGTCTTCCAGCTGTTCCAGGCCAATCATGAAAATCTTCGGTTCTTTGTCCTGTGCAATGTAGTCAAAAGCTGTAGTCAGTGTTTCCGGATTCTCTTGCTTGATTCGAATATATTTAATTTTCTTCGTCTTATATGGAATCAGCTCCAGTCTTCCGGCAATGTTCTTAAATGTCCGGAAGGATTTGTCGATTTCCTCTGCAGTCACGCCGAACATCCTGCATACAGCAATGGTAAGTGCGTAGTTATACAGGAAGAACGGCTGTGTATACGGCATATAGATGGTGTGTCCTTCCCAAGAGAATGTCCTATTCTCGAAATCGATATCCGTGAGAAGAACTCCCGGCTGTACTCGGCTCTGGAAACCACACGCCGTACACCGGAAAGGTCCCACATTATCCACGTTGTAATACTGGAAGGCAATCTTGTTATTGCACTTCGGGCATCCCATGGTGACGTCGTAGAACCCCTTTTTCTCGAAAGAGTTTGCATGTCGTTCCACACCGTATGTCACTACCTCACCGGCATAATCCTCTAAGGACAGTGTGCGCGGCTCCTCGTTGTTCGCAAAGATTCTCGTATCTTTATTCACCACCTTCGCGATTTTCTTGTAGATGAAGTCCGGTTCTCCGTTTCGCTGCACCTGATCCTTCTGAATGTTGGTGATGCAGATATTCTTCGCCGGAAGCTGCTCGTAAATCTGTGCCAGATAGCGCTCATCCGTCTCGAAAATCAGGTAATCTCCATGGACTTTTCCCAGAAGAGAGGAATCCCGAATGAGTGCTGTGGCCACGCCAGTAATGAGATTAGCACCTTCCAGATTAGTAGTTACCTTCTTGCCCGAATCTCGCAGTGCGTGCACTATCAGATTGTTCGTGGTGGACTTTCCATTGGTTCCGGTAATGAACACCGTTTTCTCCGGATCCACGTGGGTGAACATAGTAATAAAATTCTTTTGAAGTTTCAGCGCGAAAGCCCCTGCAATATAAGTTCCGTTCTTCCCCAGCAGCTTACAGAGCACCAGGCCGAACTTTGAACCCCAGAGAACGATTAGAAACCACAGTCTTTTCATTTTCTACTCCTTATATATTCCTAATCTGTGTGCAACAGCGTAAATCTTCCCCCCCATTGGGATGTCCAGAAGCTCCTCTTTGGTGAACATCTTCAGGATGAGAACCATACCTGCATATACGATTGCACCAAGCAAAATACACATCACCGT
>JBNMGJ010000251.1:0-2318 GCA_050872185.1 Mogibacterium sp. | reverse complement strand
GTTACCATGGAGACGTTAAAAGCAATTACCGATGCAGTCAGCATTCCCGTAGTTGCTATCGGCGGAATCACCGAGGAGAACACCCTCACCTTGGCCGGCTCCGGTATTGACGGAGTGGCAGTAATCAGTGCAATTTTCGGACAGAAGGACATTGAAACCGCTGCCCGGCGGCTTCACTCCGTTACTCAGCATGTTGTCAGCGAATCCCGCTGATACACTGATAGAAGCGGCCCGTTGGGGGCACCACCTCGGGTCGCTATAGAAAACTTCAACGCTGTATGATGAATGTATGAAAGGAGATAATCATGAAGAAAAAGACAGCTTTGACGATCGCCGGCAGCGATTCCGGCGGAGGCGCCGGAATTCAGGCAGATATCAAAACCATGACAGTGAACGGCGTATTCGCCATGAGCGCAATCACTGCCCTGACTGCTCAGAACACCACCGGCGTAACCGATATTCTCAATTCCACCCCGGAATTCCTTGCCCATCAGCTGGATGCTGTTTTTACAGACATCTATCCAGATGCGGTCAAAATCGGGATGGTTTCCTCCGCCGATTTGATTGAGGTCATCGCCTCAAAACTGACGGAATACCAGGCAAAGAACATCGTTGTGGATCCGGTCATGGTGGCCACCAGCGGGGCACGCCTTATTTCCGAAGACGCCATCGCCGTACTGAAGGAAAAACTTCTTCCACTGGCACTTCTCAGCACACCGAACATTCCGGAAGCGGAAGTTCTGAGCGAAATGGAGATTCACTCCCCTTCCGATATGGAGAAGGCCGCTCAGATTATTCACGAGAAATTCGGCTGCGCAGTTCTGCTGAAGGGCGGCCACGATTTGAACGACGCCAATGACCTGCTGTGTTCCGACACCGGAATGAAGTGGTTCAACGGAAAGCGGATTGACAATCCGAACACCCACGGAACGGGCTGCACTCTATCTAGTGCCATTGCTGCCAATCTGGCAAAGGGCATGAATCTGGAAGACGCTGTGGCACAGGCAAAGCGCTATATTTCCGGGGCTTTGGCCGCAATGCTGGATCTGGGAAGCGGAAAAGGTCCAATGGACCACGCTTTCGCTGTGGAAGGAGAATATTAGAATATGAATCATAAGACAAATCTGTTTGAAAACGGTATGATTTGGTTCGGTGCCGGCGTGTCCATCGCCGAAATCCTTACCGGTACCTACTTTGCATCCCTGGGACTGAAGAACGCTCTTCTCACCATCTTAATCGGACACGTGATTGGATGCGTGCTTCTCTTTTTCGCCGGATACATCGGCGGAATTGCTAGAAAGAGTGCCATGGAGACTACGAAGATGAGCTTCGGCCAGAAGGGTGGCCTGTTCTTCGCACTGATGAACGTAATTCAGCTCATCGGCTGGACGGCTATCATGATCTACGACGGTTCCCTTTCCGCCAATGCCATCTGGAACACCGGAGCCTGGGTATGGGCACTGGTCATCGGCCTGCTAATCATCCTGTGGATTAAGATTGGCATTACCAACCTGGGTAAAATCAACACCGTTACCATGACGGCACTGTTCATTCTCACCCTAATTCTGTGCAAGGTTATCTTCTTCGGCAGAGACAGCATTACCGCAGTTTCCGACGATACCATGACCTTCGGTGCAGCGGTAGAGCTGGCGGTAGCCATGCCACTTTCCTGGATGCCGCTCATCAGCGACTACACCAAGGAAGCGGAGAAACCTTTCGCTGCCACACTGACCAGTTCCATTGTCTACGGTATTATCAGCTGCTGGATGTACATCATCGGAATGGGGGCTGCCCTGTTCGCTGGAACTACGGATATTTCCGTCATCATGGTCCGGGCTGGACTGGGAATTGTGGGACTGCTGATTGTGGTATTCTCCACTGTAACCACTACATTCCTGGACGCCTATTCCGCTGGAATTTCCGCGGAATCCTTGACCTCTAAGGTTTCCGGAAAGGCCATGGCCATCATCGTTGCGATCATCGGAACCCTGTGCGCCATGATTTTCCCGATGGACGATATCACCAATTTCCTGTACTTCATCGGTTCCGTATTTGCTCCGATGATTGCCATTATGATTGCGGACTTCCTGGTGAAAGCCGATGACAGTGACAAGGATTTCCAGTGGGTAAATCTTCTGGTATGGCTCCTGGGATTTTGTCTGTACCGCTATCTGATGACGGTGGACTTCGTACTGGGCAATACCTTCCCAGACATCATCATCACCATGATTGTGGCACTGATTGCTCGGAAGCTGATTACGGAAAAAAATTAATTTTACAAATGAACTTACGAAAAGACCGAAGCTCCTTCCTAGGGC
>JBNMGJ010000065.1:0-9170 GCA_050872185.1 Mogibacterium sp. | reverse complement strand
ATTATACTGCAATCCATTGATAAAAAAGCCTTCTGACGGACGTCAGAAGGCTTTGGTGTGGCTGACTGGACTCGAACCAGCACGGTCTCCCACATGCCCCTCAAGCATGCGCGTCTGCCATTCCGCCACAGCCACATGACTACTAAAGTATACCAACTTCCCGCCATGAATGCAAGTGTTTTTTCTTAAATGGTCATTTTTTTATTCCATATTTACAAAGAAGCGCTTCGATTTTTTCTCTAAGCTCCTCCAGATCCCCCGAATTCTCAATGAGTTCGTCGGATTTCTCTGCCCTTTCCGAATCGCTGACTTGCTTATCCATTATCCGTTCTACCATATCCGTTGACAGGCCATCTCTCCTCATCACCCGTTCCACTCGAAGAGATTTCGGTGCTGTTACGGACCAAATTTCATCGTAATCCGATACAGAGCCTCCGGTTTCGAAAAGCAACGGGATTGCGACAAAAACGCAGGACGAACCTGACTTGCGATACTGCCCGATTAATTTCTTTGTATCTGCAACGATAGCATCTGTTGTACCCCTTTCCAGTACTTTCATCTGTTCCGGGTTATGGTATACCAGTTCCCTCATCTTCTTTCGATCCAGCGAACCATCCGGTGCAACGAAGTCATCTCCAAAATATTTCTGAATGTAGGGAATTGCTTTTCCGCCGGGAGCTGTCATCTCGTGGGACATCTTATCCGTGTCAATAACTGGATATCCCTGCTCTTCCAGATAATCCGTCACGGCGGTTTTACCCGATCCGATTCCACCGGTTATGGCAATTACAAGCATATTCCCTCCTTGTTCCAATCCTACTACTTCAGTTCATACCAGGTTTTTCCATCGTGCATGTCACATTCCAGCGGAACGGAAATCTCCACCGCATGTTCCATATTTCGGCAGAGGAGTTCTTTGACATCTTCTAGTTCTTCCGGAGCCGCTTCCACAATTAACTCATCGTGAATCTGAAGAACCAACCTGGACTTCATGTTTCTCTTTTCCAATTCTTGGGACACCTTATTCATGGCGATTTTGATAATATCCGCCGCGCTCCCCTGAATCGGACTGTTCATCGCCAGACGATTAGCGAACTGAATGTCCATATAACGTCTCGATTTGAATTCCGGAATCTGGCGAACTCGTCCGAACATGGTCCGAACTTCTCCATCCTCTCGGCCCCTTTCAATCTGGTGGTCTAGATATTCTTTTACCGCATGGTGTTTTTCGAAATAATCATCAATATACATCTGGGCATCTTTCCGAGTAATTCCCAGGTTCTCACTCAGACCAAATCCGCTGATTCCATAGATTACGCCGAAGTTCACCGCCTTGGCTCGGGAACGATCCAAAGGCGTTACCTGATCTAGTGGAATGTCGAACACTCTGGATGCGGTCAGGCTATGAATATCCGTTCCATCGCGGAACGCCTCAATTAGCACCGGGTCTTCGGCCAATGCCGCCATAAGGCGCAACTCAATCTGAGAGTAGTCCGCCCCCACCAGAACATTTTCCGGCTCTGACACCACGAAAGCCTTTCGAATTTTTCTTCCATAATCATCACGAATCGGAATGTTCTGCAAGTTCGGTTCCGTGCAACTCAGTCTTCCCGTGGCAGCTACCGTCTGATTGAAGTGGGGATGAATCTTCCCATCGGTTCCAATCAATGTTAGCAGCCCATCGATGTAGGTACTCTTTAACTTGGTAGCTTTCCGATACTGCAGAACATCGGCTACCACCTCATATTCATCCTGCAGTTTTTCCAAGACGTCCGCTGCGGTGGAGTATTTGTTTTTGCCCTTCGGTTTCTTCGGATATGGGATTCCCATATCTTCAAAGAGGATTTCGCCAAGTTGCTTTGGGGAGTTGATGTTAAAAGAACGCCCCGCTTCATCGTAGATTCTCGTTTCCAATTCCTGGATATTCTGATCCAGTTCCGTTCCAACGTTTCGAAGCACTTCCGGGTCCACTCGGACACCAGCCGATTCCATGGACGCAATGGTTCGAATCAGCGGCATCTCACACTCATCAAAGAGTTCCTGCATTCCCTGCGCTTCCAATGCTTTCTGCTGCTTTGTCTGAATTCGATGAATGGCCACCAATCTTTTTCTGCTGTCGCCTTCGTCCAGAGTATCATTCACATAGTGGAGATACATGTTCTCCAGGCTGTACTTACTCCGATTCGGATCCAACAGATACTCCGCCACCTCGATATCGTGTAAAAGTTTCCACTGAGATATCCCGTACTGAAGCAAAGTATACGCCATCTCTTTCAGGCCAAATCCGATTAATTTCGTTGACTTCGATAATAGCTCTTCCATTCGAATCTCAAAATCAAGGGGTGTCACCGCTGTTTCGGAATAGCTCTTATCCGAAGGTCGATACAGGCGAATATTCTGCACAGCAGGAACGTTCCGGTGATTGTTATCCGTATCCATCTCTATCACCAATGGTTCCTCATCTGCCAGAGTCTTCATGAATTCCTCCCATGGCTGCTCCGTCATCCCCTCCAAAAGGTCTACAGAAATGGTTTCGTCCTCCAGAACCCTTTCTTTATCCTCCAGCTCTTTCAAGAACCGTTTGAACTCCAGTTTCTTGTACAATGGAATTAGCGCATCGTAATTGGGTTCTTCATATTTCATTTCTTCCAGTTCTACCGGAATTTCCACATCTCGGCGAATGGTGGCCAGCCACTTGGATAATTTCATTTCCTCGAGATTAGCGCGGATGTTTTCTCCCATCTTCCCCTTGATTTCTTCTGCATGCTCGGCAACGCCTTCCACAGAATCGTATTTTTGAAGAAGTGCCAATCCTTTCTTCTCACCAATTCCCGGAACCCCGGGGATATTATCGGACTTATCTCCCATCAAGCCTTTCAAATCGATGAACTGCGTCGGCGTTACGCCGTATCGTTCTTGCATCGCTTCCAGGTCATAACGATCGAATTCGGTCATGCCTTTTCGGTTAATGACCACATAAGTGTTCTCGCCCACCAGCTGCAGTGCATCCTTATCTCCGGTGATTACCACCGATTCCATTCCCGCCGCAGCAGCCCGAGCCGTCATGGTTCCGATGATATCGTCCGCTTCAAAACCCTCTTTTGTAAGCACCGTAATATTCATGGCCCGCAGCACTTCCTGCATTAGGGGAATCTGTGAAAGCAGCTCCACCGGCGTCTTAAGGCGACCCGCCTTGTATTCCGAGTAGGTTTCATGGCGAAAAGTCTTCGCCTTCATGTCAAAGGCCACCGCAATGTAATCCGGTTCATAATCCGCCAGAATTTTTTTCAGCATATTGATAAACGCAAAAACGCCCTGCGTGTAGATACCCTCTCGGGTAACCATTTCACGCATGGCAAAATAAGCTCGGAACAGCAAGCTGTTCCCGTCAATAATAACGAAACGTTTCATGTATTATTCTCCTTTATTTACTTTCTTCCCCATCTTTCTGTTTCCGGAAGAAATCGGCCGCCGCCGGAAGTCCGTAGGCACTTTTGGCAGAAATTGCCCCATCGATGACGCTGTACTGCAGAATATCCGTGGCAAGGGCCGCGAACGCATCAAAGTTCACTTCCTTCTCTCCGGTAGACATGACGAAAATCGTGTCTCCATCCTTTGTGCTGTGAACCGGCTTAATTGCTCTCGCATAACCATCGTGAAGTATGGACGCTAGCTTGTTGCACTGCGCCTTCGTTAGTTTCGCATTGGTAATCAAGCAGGAAATCGTGGTATTGAACGTAATATCGTATCCCATATCCTGTTCGGACTTATCCTCCGTTGACGGGATTACTGTGTTTTCGTTAACAGTACTATTCTCTGCCGCATTATCATCGACAACGTTATTCTCTAAGGTCTCCTCGTCAATTACTTCGACCACATTGTCCTGTGTATTTTTCCGACGGAAGAAGGGTTCTGCTCTTCCCACCATATTGAAGGTGGAGTTGGCAGCAACGCAGTTCTTGAGGGGACGAATCGTTCCATCAATTCGCTTGTGGTCGGCACTGAGGAGTCCCGCAATTACATTGTTCCGTCCGTCGTATACATCGGCATAGGCGTTCACCGCCGTAATCGCTCCCACTTGAATTTCACCATCAGAGCAAGCAAAGGTCCCCAGACCGGCTTTCATCGCCCGGTTCATTCCGTAGAATTTTCCCACAGAAGCTCCCGTTCCAGCACCGTAATTTCCATGACGGAAATATGCACCATTATAGGCGTTATGAACGGCACGAATACCCATAGCACGATCCGGCCGAATTTCCGAACTTCCCACATTCAAATCAAAGAGCGAAGCTTGGCAGACAATCGGGACAATACAGCCTCCCACACGGAATCCGATACCCATCTCCTCCAGTTCCCGCATAACACCAGAACCAGCTTCTAGGCCATAGGCACTTCCTCCGCTGAGAACCACGGCATGAATTTTCTCCATGGCATTCTCCGACCGAAGCAAATCCGTCTCCCTGGTTGCCGGGCCGCCGCCGCGAACATCCACACCGGCTGTTGCGCCTCGTTCCGAAATGATAACTGTGCATCCCGTCCCAGCATCTGCATTTTCGGCATTTCCTAATTTAAACCCCTTGATATCGGTTATGTCAATTTTTCCAAACATAACGTCTCCTTTGAATCTCAGCGTTGTTAATGAAATCGTTCTTATCTTATATATTATAACGGAAAACCATTTCAGGCTCTACCCCTTATTTTATGGTTTTTTCGTATAATCAAAAATCCATCCCTTCCAAGAGATGGACTTCGTTATCGTTGTTTTTATAAATATTCCCAGAGTACCGTCAGAACCGAAATTGACGCCCTATCCGAAAGATAAGGGTGGGTACTTCCTGTCATGACTTCAGACATCCTCAGCCACGGAGGCACGTCATCCGTTTCCGAACGCAGAATCCCGTGTAAGAAGTGTAGGTTCAATTTACGTGAACCAACGCATACCCCAGGAAATATTTCAATGTAAGTTCTTTGCTGTCAAATCTTTGGATTACTCTTCGTCCAGTTCACAGTTATAGTGCACCTTCTGGACATCGTCGTTGTCTTCCAGTGAGTTAATCAACTTGGTCAGTGGCTTCACGGCGTCCGCATCTACAGTCGCTTCCATAGAAGGAATGAATTCCAAATCAGAGTCTGCGATTTCGTATCCTGCTCCCTGAAGACCTTCCAGAACAGTGTGGAAATCCGTTGGCTCTGTACGAACTTCGAAGTTATCCTCGTTGACAATCATATCCTCTGCACCTGCGTCCAGAGCACTCATCATCACTTCATCCTCATCCATGCCGTCCTGCTTCTCAATATAGATAACACCCTTGCGTGCAAACATGTAGGATACGCATCCTGGAGTACCCAGGTTGCCGCCGTTCTTATCGAATACAGAACGAACGAATGCTGCAGTACGGTTCTTGTTATCTGTCAAAGCTTCCACGATAATAGCAACACCGGATGGACCGTATCCCTCAAAGGTCAGTTCTTCATACGATTCGCCTTCCAGTTCTCCGGTTCCCTTCTTAATAGCGCGGTTGATGTTGTCGTTCGGCATTCCGATGGATTTCGCCTTGTCAATCGCTACACGCAGTGAAGAGTTGAAGTCTGGATCGCCACCTTCTTTCGCTGCTACGATAATCTGTCTTGTATACTTTGTGAACATTGCCGCTCTGCGAGCGTCCTGCGCCGACTTTCTGCCAGCAATTGTACCATGTCTACCCAATGGTGGACCTCCTATCTTATTTTGTTTTCGAGAGTTATTATACACCAATCCGACGCTGAATACAACAGCACCGGATTGGCATACGCTTATTTTTCGGTTTTATTTTTCTCCGCTTCTTCTGCCTCTAGGTTTTTGAACGCCGTCGCCATCATCATCTTAATCCGGTTCAGCTGGTTCACATCGCTGGCACCTGGATCGTAGTCGATAGCCACAATATTGGCGTTTTCATCGTAATTCCGAAGAACCTTAATCATTCCCTTACCGGCAACGTGATTTGGAAGGCACGCAAATGGCTGCAAGCAAAGAATATTCTTCACGCCGGAGTTGATCAAATCTACCATTTCTCCGGTAAGAAGCCATCCCTCACCACACTGATTTCCTACCGAAAGCACCTTCTCCGCATTCCATGCCGTGTCTTCAATATAGGCATCTGCCTCGAACCGCTTGCTTTCCCGGCAGGCTTTCCGCACGTTATCCCGGTAGAATTCCACAGCCTTAAGCATAGCTTTATTCATCAGCATTTCTTTCCGGGAACCGGATAAGTGGCGATAGTTGAAAATCTTATTAATGAATCCGTACTCGAAGAAATCAATGAAACTTGGAACTACGGCTTCGCCACCCTCCGCTTCAATCAGTTCCACCAGGTTGTTGTTGGCATTCGGGTGATACTTAACCAGAATCTCTCCCACAATTCCGACCCGAGGCTTCTTCATATCCTCGTGAATCGGGAGTTCATCGAATTCTTTTACAATCTGCCGAATATTCCGCTTGAATTCCCCTAATTTCATGTTCTCTGTATTGGCCACAATACGGTCATACCAGGAATTCATCAGCGCCTCTGCACTTCCCGGTACCTTCTCATAAGGTCGCGTCCGATACAGGCATTTCATCATCAAATCTCCGTAGGATACCGCATATACCAGCATCACGCCCATCTTTGCTGTAATCTTGAATCCTGGATTTGACTCCAATCCTACCATGTTGAAGGGGATCACCGGAATCTGTTCCATTCCAAGGTCTTTCAGCGCCTTTCGAAGAAGTGCCACATAGTTGCTGGCACGGCATCCGCCGCCGGTCTGCGACATGAATACGCCCACCTTGTTCAAGTCGTATTCGCCGGACTTAAGGGCGGAAATAATCTGCCCCAGAGTCACAATGGTCGGGTAACAAGCATCATTGTTGATATACCGAAGACCCTCTTCTTCCGCATTCTTAGTAACCCTTGGTAAAAGCACCGCTTTGTAACCTGCCTTCGCCAGAATTGCTTCGAAGTATTGGAAGTGAATCGGCGACATCTGAGGAACCAGCAGCGTGTAGCCTTCGTCCTTCATTTCCTTCGTGAAGAGTTTCCGTTCATAAGGCTTTGCAATCTTCTTTGTGTGGGTGCCGGCCTTCTTCCGCTCATCCAGCGCTGCCTTCAGCGACCGGATTCGAATTTTCGCCGACCCCAGGTTGGAACCCTCGTCAATTTTGAGCACAGTGTACAGCTTATTATTCTGTCCCAGCAGCTCATCCACTTCGTCGGTCGTCACCGCATCCAGGCCACACCCGAAGGAGTTCAGTTGGACCACATCCAGGTCATCTCTCTGACCTGCAAAAACCGCCGCTTTATACAATCTAGAGTGGTAGACCCACTGATCCAGAATTCGAATCGGCCGTGGGAATTCCGCCATTCCACTGACAGAATCCTCTGTCAGAACCACCATTTCCTGTTGATTGATTACATTGTCGATTCCATGGTTCACTTCCGGATCCAGGTGATACGGTCTTCCGGTCAGTACAATTCCGTGCAAATTGTGCTCTTCCATATACCGGAGCGCATCTCTTCCTTGCTTCTGCACTTCTTTCTTGAAGGAAGCATAGGCCTCCCGTCCGGCCTGCGTCGCCTGAGAAACCTGAGATTTCGTGAAGTTCATGGCGAACAGCTTATAGGTTCGCTGATCATCCAGGTTGTAGTCTTCGGCCACATTTCGGATATTCGCATTGTCAATCTCTCTTTTTCCCGAGAAAAACTTGGTCATCTCTCGAACGAACCGCTTATCGTTGTCATATGGAACAAATGGATGGTAGAACTCCACGCCGTTTTCGAAGAAGTACTCCGCCATGTTCTTATCGATGACTTCTGGATATGTGGCCACAATCGGACAGTTGTAATGGTTCGGTGCCGTGGTGTCCTCTTCCCGCTCATAGTTAATGCACGGATAGAAGATCCGCTTCACGTCGTTTTCCACCAGCCACTTGATATGTCCGTGTACCAGCTTCGCCGGGTAGCAAGCGGTGTCGGAAGAAATGGTATCCATTCCATTCTCGTACATTTCCTTGTTGCTCGGCGGACTCAGTACCACACGGAATCCCAGAGTGGTAAAGAATGCATGCCAGAACGGATAATCCTCATACATGTTCAGCACACGAGGAATTCCGATGACGCCCTTCGGTGCCTGATCGGGTTCCAGAACCGGTCGGTCGAACAAGAGCTTGAATTTGGACTGATACATATTCGGAATGTCGTTCTTCTTCGTGCTCAGTCCTGCCCCCTTCTCACAGCGGTTTCCGGTGACATACCGGCTTCCGTCGGAGAACTTGGAGATGGTCAGAATGCAGTTGTTTCCGCAGCCGTGGCAACGACCGTTGCTTGTTTTTACCGAGAAGGAATCAATCTGGTCTGCGGTGAGAATTGTGGAACGGTCTCCTTCCACGTATTCGTCACAACCGATAATCGCCGCACCATAGGCGCCCATCAAGCCGGAGATATCGGAACGAACCACATTCTTTCCCAGAATCAGCTCGATACTTCTCAGAACGGCCTCGTTCATGAAGGTACCGCCCTGCACCACTACTTTATCTCCGGTTTCTTTCGGATTCCGGAGCTTGATGACCTTGTAGAGTGCATTCTTGACAACGGAGAGGGACAGGCCTGCCGAAATGTCCGCCACGGTTGCCCCTTCCTTCTGCGCCTGCTTTACCTTGGAGTTCATAAAAACAGTACACCGAGTCCCCAGGTCCACCGGATTCTCCGCCGATAGGGCCTGATGGGCGAATTCCGGCACCTGCAGGTCCACGGACTTGGCATAGGTCTCGATGAAGGATCCGCAGCCTGCGGAGCAAGCCTCGTTCAGCATGATGTTGCTAATAGCACCATCCTTAATCTTCATGCACTTCATGTCCTGTCCACCGATGTCCAGAATGAAGGTAACCCCCGGAAGGAATTGCTCGGCGCCCTTGTAGTGGGCCATGGTCTCAATTTCGCCGGCATCAATCTTGTAAGCCGCACGAATCAGGCCTTCGCCATATCCGGTTACCACCGCACGACCGATATAGGCGCTATCCGGTAAAACATGGTACATTTCCGTCAGAATATTCCGGACTACCGCCAGTGGATCTCCCTCATTATTCTGGTAATGCTCGAAAATCAGCTCTTTATCCTGATTAATCAGCGCCGCTTTAGTAGTGGTAGATCCGGCGT
>JBNMGJ010000080.1:0-7847 GCA_050872185.1 Mogibacterium sp. | reverse complement strand
CCTCTACTTGGAGTACAGGTTGCTGGTGGAGAATTCCGGGTTGCATGTGACGTCGATGCCCAGAGACTTCATGGTCTGCTCGTCCCGGTCGCTTAGGATTGCGGTGCAGTGCGCCATGCAGCCCCGCAGCTTTGGTAGCTGCTTCAAAGCCATTTCCGCAATCGGGTTGGTCATCTTGCTCATGGTCAGGGCCATGATAACTCCTTCGCAGTTGAGGCTGGACTCATCGTGGAACAGGCGAACTCTCATATCCCGGATGTTTTCCAGAATCTGTGCCGAAATAACCGGAATGGAATCGTCGATTCCGGCCAGCTTCTTGATGGCGTTCAGCATCATTGCGGCGGTGGCCACCATCCGTTCGGAGTTCTTTCCGGTGACGATGCTTCCGTCCGGAAGCTGAATGGCCGTGATAATCACGTTCTCATCTGACGGATCTTCCTGGCGTTTCGCTTCGGCGTAATCCTCCGCTGGCTTTACCACCGGACGGTCGTAGCGGTTGGCCTGAACTTCTTCCATCAGAAGCTTGGTTCTCTCCAGCACGCTTTCGTCAATCTTACCCTTCTTGTAGGAACACTCTGCCAGCAGATAGCGGCGAACAATCTCCTGCTTGGAAGCTTCTCTGCATACCTCATCATCGGAGATGCAGAAGCCCACCCGGTTCACACCCATGTCCGTCGGGGACTGATAGGAATCGTCGCCGGTAATCTTGTTCAGAATTCGCTTCAGCACTGGGAACGCATCAATGTCCCGGTTATAGTTCACCGCAGTCTCCCCGTAGGCTTCCAGGTGGAAGGAGTCAATCATGTTCACGTCCTTCAAATCTGCCGTAGCCGACTCATAGGCGATGTTCACCGGGTGCTTCAGCGGCATGTTCCATACCGGGAAAGTCTCGAACTTCGCATAGCGCGCTTTGTTCCCCCGGCGATATTCGTGATATACCTGGGATAGAGATGTGGCCAACTTGCCGGATCCGCCTCCCGGTCCGGTGACAACCACCAGCGGCCGGGTTACTTCCACATACGGATTGGCGCCGTAGCCCTCGTCGCTGACGATGGTGTCCACGTCCGTTGGATATCCCTTGGTAAAACGATGTTTGTACGTCCGAATGCCCCGGCGTTCCAGCTTGTTGATGAACATATTCACTGCCGGAACATCCTGATAGCGGGTTACCACTACCGAGTTAATCTGAAGATCGTAATCCCGCAGTGCGTCAATCAATCTCATAACCTCCAGGTCATAAGTGATTCCGAAATCCTGACGAGTCTTGCTGGTGGTAATATCCCCTGCGTAGATGCAGATGATAATCTCCACCTGATCCTTCAAACGCTGCAGCAGGTTAATCTTCGCGTGTTCGTCGTAACCTGGGAGCACTCTTGCTGCGTGCTTGTCCTCTACCAGCTTTCCACCGAACTCCAGATATAACCTTCCTTCGCCATTTGAAATACGCTCACGGATATACCGAGACTGTTCCTCCAGGTATTTCTCTGCGTCAAAACCAATCTTCTTCATTGTCTTCCTCTCTTACTCTCCTTCACTATAGCGGCCGAGTGGTTAACTCCAGCCGAACTCTTCGATCTTCCATATCGTCATCGCCGATGTTCATGCTGTACTCGGCAAAAACTCTTCCATATCCGTTCTCATCCAGCTCTACCTCCACCTTGTGAGTTACCATTTCGATGTTCAGTGTGCCGATGGGAAGGATGCACCGGATAAAGTTGGATTTGCCCTCTTCCAGGTGCAGTTCCAGACTGTCCCCTTCCCGGTGCTTGTTGTAGCGATGGACCTCCACCACGTCTCCCATGATTTTGACCATGACCCGGCCGCCTACCCGGTCATCGTCTTCCACTTCCTCATAGGTGATATAGGTGTTTCCGTTCTTCTCATAGACGGTGGCTTCCGTCACTTCTTCCATTTCATCATCCAGCGTCAGCTTCCGGCCGAAGGAATTTCCCTTCTTCTCCACGCTTTCGGAGTATTGCCGGTTGCTGATGCGGAGCAGTACGTTACTTTTACCCAAATTATCTCCTTCTAGTTAAGAGACTCTGCAATTTCCTTCGCTAGAGTTTCCAGAGCCGCTCTCGAATCTTCTTTGACGGTTCCCTTGACGGTTACCACATCTCCTACGTACTCGATGCCCTTCAGCTGATCCATCATCTCCTGGACCTTCTTGCCAGCCGTCGGTGCCCAAGACCCACTCTGAATGATGCTGACCTTCTTATTGGACACGCCCATGGAACGCATCTCGGTGAGGGCCTCTTCCATCTTGATGAACATATCCCCGTTGTAGGTGGTGGTGGCGATGACCAGGTTGCTGAAGCGGAACACTTCCGGCAGGATGTACATTGGATCCGTGTGGGAAACGTCCATAATCTTCATTTTCGCAACGCCATTTGCCGCCATCTCGCTGGCCAGAATTTCGGCTGCGTTCTGGGTGTTGCCATATGGGGATGCGTACAGAACCAGTACGCCCTGCTCCTCTGCCTCGTAACTACCCCATGCAGTATAGGCGTTCAGATACTTCTCGAAATCCTTTCGAATGATGTATCCGTGCAGCGGACAAATCATCTTGATATCCAGGGTTCCCGCCTTCTTGAGGGCGCCCAGGGTGAACTTGCCGAACTTACCCACAATGGTGGTGTAATATCTTCTGGCATATGGCAGCCAATCTCTTTCGAAATCGTAACAATCGGCAAAAATATTTCCGTCGTGGGCCCCGAAGATTCCGAAAGCGTCTGCGGAGAACAGGGTTCCCGTGGTCTTCTCGTAGGTCATCATCACCTCTGGCCAGTGAACCATCGGGGTATTGACGAAGGTAAATACATGCTTTCCGGTGGAGAGCTCATCCCCCTCATCAATCTGCTGGAAGTTATCGTCAATATTCCAGCTAACGTAATTCTTCAGCATATTCTTGATTTTGCTAGTAGCCACAATCTTCACTTCCGGATGACGGCGAACCAGTTCGCATAGAGATGCACTGTGATCTGGCTCCACGTGGTTCACAATGACGTAGTCCAGTGGGCGGTCTCCCAGCAGATGCTCCAGATTATCATGGAAAACTCTGGAAACCGAGTCATCGGCGGTATCCAGAACTACCGTCTTCTCATCATCCACAAAGTACGAGTTATAGGACATGCCCTCCGTCATCGGAATGGCCCCTTCGAACATGGACAGCTTGCGGTCATTGCCGCCAATCCAGTACATGTCGTCTTGAATCTTTGTATAGCAGTACATATGCACTCCTCTCTGCATCGTCATTCGATGCTTCATATATATCTCTTTAAGTTGTAATTAAGCACATGGGAATATTATACACTTATAAAAGTTCCATTATCAATAGTTTTCTGACCGGTTCACGGTCTCTCTGCGGAAACTTCACAAAACCGTAGAATCCACACGTGACATACATATTTACAGTTTATAATAGTCGGAGTTATGGAATAAAAAACAATTATTTTTACCTGGAGGAAATATATGAGTGACAGAGACTCTTTAGACAGAAATTCTTTGGAACCGGATTTCGTACTTGTAAATCCGGACGAACCGGATGTGAACCCCCACGTCTGGAAAGAAACAGAGGGAGGGCGAAAAGGCTACTATACCGGTGAGCCGCGGAAGAAGAAGGTACACCGGCGGGTTGTGCATTCCGGAGGCCAGGCGGAAATGCCAAAGGAGAACGCCCCTGAAGGAACGAATGCCAGCGATGTCTCCGACATGCCAGCGATGAGCGCTTCGTCCCGCGGCAGCGCCCCGCAGGGTTCTAGTTCTCCTTACGTAACGAAGCGTTTCTTGGTGCTGGCACTGATTATTACGGTGGTTATCAGCACAGCGCTGGGTGCAGTGGTGGGATCCCTCATGGGCGGTCGCGGCGGATCCTATTCGAATCTGACATCGGACAGCTCTCTTTCCGAGGCCACGGGAAGCAAGCTCACCGTTCAGGAGATTTACAAGAAGAATGCAGATGCGGTGGTGGAAATTACCACCGAGGTTCAGACCAAGAGTGTCTTCGGGAACTCGGTCAGCCAGGGTGCCGGCAGCGGTGTCATCGTCAACAAGAAGGGATACATCGCCACCAATTACCACGTAATTGACGGTGCCAAGAAGATTTCCGTGCGGCTGCGAAACGGAAAATCCAAATCCGCCTCGGTCGTCGGCTACGATGAATCCAACGACATCGCGGTTCTCAAAATCAGCGGAAGCGGTTATACCGCTGCGAAGATTGGAAAGAGCAGCAACGTTCAGGTGGGCGACTTGGCCGTTGCCATCGGAAACCCGTTGGGGCAGCTAGGGGGCACCACCACCGCCGGCATCATCAGCGCCCTGGACCGCCAGCTCACACTGGATAACAAGAAACTTACCCTTCTTCAGACGGACACCGCCATTAACCCTGGAAATTCCGGCGGTGGACTCTTCAACGGTCGCGGCGAGCTGATTGGTATCGTGGTGGCCAAAGGATCCGGTACCGGTATCGAAGGTCTGGGTTTCGCCATTCCGATTGATACCGCTGCACCGATTATCGACGACATCATTGACAACGGCACCGTAGTGGAGAAACCGGCGGCCGGTATCACAGTAGTGAACGTCACCGAGGACAATAAGGATGAATTCAAGGTGGATAAGACCGGCGTCTACATCTACCAGGTATACGGAAGCCATGCGAAGAAAGCAGGCCTCAAGGCCGGCGACCGAATCGTCAAGGTGGACGGCAAGAAGGTATCCGATAATACCCAAGTGGTTCAGCAGGTTCAGACCCACAAAGTCGGCGACACCCTTTCCCTCACCATCGAACGAAACGGAAAACAGAAGACTGTCAAGTTTAAACTGGAAAAGGCCTATCAATTCGAGGATGAGGAGACCAAGTTGAAACAGGAACAACAGCAGCAGGAGCAGCAAGGAAAGTAGGGTTTGCATACAGGTTAGAGGAGAAGAGTGAGATAAATGGAGGGGCTGTAACTTTACCGGAAAGGTAAAGTTACAGCCTTCCTTTTTGTCTTGTTTGTCTTGGATTCGTCCGTGGATTGCCCGGATTTCTTTGAGGAGCGGAGGCTCGGATTTTCACTACGCGATTACTCGATTGAGTGTTTGTAGTGAAAATTCTGTTTTCCGAACTGGTTCATCTGGGCTTTATTCACTATCTCAGCACTTGTTGCATGAGTTATAGTGAATAAAACGCTTTCTCATCTCGTCCCGCAGTCATTTTTTCACTCTCTGACAGATAGTCTTGAATTATTGTAGTGAATATTGGGAGGTATTTGCTTACCTAAAGCATGTATTTTCACTATATTAGTTTCTCGCTCTGCCTTTGTAGTGAACTTTCGACTGTATGATTTATTTCGTTCTCAATATTTTCACTCTATTATCATAGTGAAATTATTTCGTAGTGAAGATTATCGGTTGATGTGCATTTTAGCTGCGCAAAAAAACGGAGGGGTGCATTCCGCGAGAATGCACCCCCTTTATATTGCCGCATCGAATTCCTTCTTAATTTTCAAAGGTTCTCGGTCCTGCGTGATGTAATATGCCGTGTTCTTATCCGAAGTAAAAACAATGTATTCTTTCGCATCATCCTTCCGATGTATGGTGATAATTCTTTCCTTGGAGATTTCGCACGTACCAATTTCTGTCCTATGAGCTTGATCGTCCCGCAATGTTACTCTGCCTTTTTGGCCCTCACTCTTATCGGTCGCCTCAATTATTATATATTTGTTCTTTCCATCGTTCAGAAGATAGGTGCCGTAATAATCGTCATCCGTTAACACATATTTCGCTTTGTATTTTGCTTCAACGCGAGCCTGCGTAACGCCATAGGTCAGAAAGCAGGACATCGCAATTACAATAGCGATAATCAGATATTCCTTGGTTTTCCTGAACTTCATATGTTACTCCTATTTTTTGAATTTTTTGTAACGATAATAGTATTGCACATTTTTATATTTTTTTGCACTTAATTCCGCTTTTCCTACCACCCAGATAGGTTTTCCCTTTTTATCCGTGGATGCATGGCGGTACTGTGTGTACCAAAGCGTTGGTTTTATCTTCTTTCGGACTTCTAAACCATAATAACCTTTCTTTTTAACTGCTCCACAGTTGACAGACGGTTTGCTCGATGAAGTAGACCCAAGAGGCACACTTACCGAAACATCCATGCTGCCACTTGCAATGCCATGAGCAATTGAAACGCCAGCACCAATATTCACAGATACTGGATTTTTATTCGCCTCAGGTGAGTAGGACAAGCTTGCCCCTTTTTTCAGATAGACGCCTCTACTACCTGGTCCAATATACTTCCATTTTGTGTAACATTCAGATCGTTTGACCGTTATCACTCTCACCTGGCTTGAGTTCGCCTTATTTGCTTGCTTCCATTTTGTGTAGGTTACCTTATCTTTTGCAAGCGCATTCTGTTGAAAGAATCCTAATAACATCAATACCACGATTGCAATTATTACAGCATGTGCTCTCTTATTATGGAATAATATCTCCTTCATAATACCCAATCCTCCTACGATAATCAAGCGTACATCTTCTATTTCTTTTCGCTCGAGTGTTTACCACACTCGAGCGACAGAGATGATTCTTTAGTAGTATATCAAGCGTTCAACGATTTCTTCATTCATTGAATTCCCCTTCGTAGATTCCTTTCCAATGAAATGTTCCATAGCAGAACCACGCATCCTCCGAATTCTTCATTGCAAATCAAGCAAATTTATCTATTCCAATGCATTTTCGAGTCGCGGCCTCATTGTTCACAAGAAATTTTCATTGGAATCCGATAGACGACCTTCGTTTCCAATGAACCCTTCAACTTACCGTTCACACCCTCTGTTTTCTCTTGTATTCACCAGAAGAATTGCAGTATAATTCTAGCAAGATATATAATTTTTTTAGTCCTTCCCGTAGAATGGAATTCATAAGAACTCCTGGGGAAGAACAACAGAAAGGAGAATCGTCATGATTTCCAAGACACAATCGCGAATGAGAACGATTATCGGAATCACATTGTTTGCTTTGCTGGCCTGCATCATCATGCCACTGAGTATGGAGACGGGTTCGGTTTCCGCCGCAACGAAGAAGCCGTCCAAGGTCACCCTTACCAGCGTTTCTTCTGCCGGTGCTACTTCCATCAGCATCAAATGGAAGAAGGCGAAGAACGCTAAGAAATACCAGGTGTACCGCGCCACCTCCAAGAATGGAAAGTACAAACGGGTGGTAACCACCAAGTCTCGGTCTTACGTGAACAAGAAACTTAAGACGGGAAAAAGATATTACTTCAAAGTCCGGGCGCTGAACGGAAAGAAGAAAGGTGCTTTTAGCAAGAAGGTTTCAGCTGTGCCAAAAGCGAAGAAAGCTGCTGGATTAAAGGATATTCAGAATCAGATGCTTCAGAAGGTGAACAAGGAGCGGAAGGCGGCGGGGGTGAAGCCGCTGGCCCTTTACGAGCCGATTAACAAAACCTCCCAGGAGAAGGCGGTGGATTTGTACAAGACCGGTGTGTTCGAACACTATTCGAAAAATCTAGGATGGTGCTATGATCAGTTCGACCGCGCAGGAATCACCTACATGGCGGCCGCGAAGAACATCGCCTGGGGACAGGGCAGTGTGTCTTCGGCCATGAACAGTTGGATGCATTCGTCCGGACACAAGCGCAACATCCTGGACAAAGACATGACCCACCTGGGTGTTGGATACTACAAAGGCTACTGGGTACAGCAGTTCATTCAGATTCCAGAGGAATAAGCACCCCTCTGCGAACTGAATCGAACAGAACACAACATAGCAAACAGCGCACCAAGAAGGACCCTGTCGCACCGCGACAGGGTCCTTTCTCTTGCGATTCTTCTGATTCGCAT
>JBNMGJ010000225.1:0-2761 GCA_050872185.1 Mogibacterium sp. | reverse complement strand
TTGGCGAATCTCGTCCAATAGTGCGAATGTTCGCCAACCCGGATCCACGCTGGTTGGCGAATCTCGTCCAATAGTGCGAATGTTCGCCAACCCGGACCCACGCTGGTTGGCGAACCTCATCCAATAATGCGAATGTTCGCCAACCCGAACCCATGCTGGTTGGCGAAGTTCAGCCCAATAACGCGAATGTTCGCCAACCCGAATCCAACTTGGACACGAACCTGCGCCCAGCTGCGGGTTCCACTTCGGACCACAATGAATTTCTTTGCGTTGACCCCAGCCCCTTTGCCACTATATAATGAAATAATGAAAGCATTCAATAAGGCGAAATAAGGAGGGAGTACCATGTTGAAGGATATCATTATTTCAAATCGAAGCACCCGGGGATACGATCACAGCCGGATTCCTTCCCAGGAAGAACTTCTGGATATGATTAACTGCGCAAGATTGTCACCGGCGAGCATGAACGTGCAGGCTCTCAAGTATCAGATTGTCACAGATGTGGACGAGGTGTCTGCAATTCGGAAAGGCACCGTTCTGGGCGGCCGCCTTAAGGAGCGCCATCTTCCGGACCTGGGGAAAGAACCGCCGGCATATATCGTGATTCTCAAGGATCAGGAGATCAAGCTTCCGGAGAACTTTGTGAACATGGACGTGGGAATCGCCGCCGAAGCCATTACTCTTTCGGCCACAGAGAAGGGGTACAATGGATGCATGCTAGGAAGTTTCAACCCGACTACGCTGGCCGAAGCACTGAATATTCCGGACCGATATCTTATCAAATTGGTGATTGCCATCGGCAAATCCGCTGAGGAAATTCACCTGGTGGACATCGCCGAAGGGGAGAGTATTGGATATTACCGGGATGAGAAAGATGTCCATTACGTTCCGAAGAGGAAGCTAGAAGATATTGTCTTGAACGAAATGAAGTAGTCAAATTCTGTTTTTGTAAAAGAAAACTCCGCAGAACCGGACGTTTCTGGCACTGCGGAGTTTTGATTATTCCATCCAGTTAATCTTCTCCAGGTCTACCGACTCGGGACTTGTCATCCACAGACGGAATAGCTGAATAATGCCGCCAGCATAGAAATAGGATTTCATGCGGTTGCCCGGCTCATCCTTCGAAGGAGTATCTTGCAAGTGTTGGAAGATATTCTCCTGTATTTCCTCCGCCAAGATGTCCAGAATCGTAGGAAGGACTTGACTGTTCTGGTGATTTCGGATAATTGCCGGATGCAATTCGAAAAAGGAAATCAGTTCGTAGAACATGTCAATGTAGTAGGATTTCGATGGCGATGTTCCGTTGAGCTGAGAATTCGTAACGTGGGTAACGAATTCCTCCTCGATTCTTCGGATGAAGAAAGAAAGAAAATCGTATTTGTCGGTAAAATGCGTGTAGAATGTGGCTCGGCGAATTTCCGCTTTTTCGCAGAGCTGCTGAATTGAAATTTCCTCAAAGCGCCGGGTTTCCAGAAGTTCCAGAAAAGCGGTGCATAGACTGCGGTATGTTTTGGTTGTTCGTAAATCTCCCATAATTCCTCCCGATTTCATACTCATTTGATGGAAGCAGATTTATGTGCTTTTGGATTTGACAGAGATAATGGACAATTTGTATATTGATGTCTATTAACTGACACGTGAACGAAAATGTATATTGCATTATATTGCGTTGTGTACTATATTGAATAATATCCTTTTAATTGACAAATGTCAATTAATTTGCGGATGACAATCTTAGGAAGCAACAGTAACGCTTTCTATTAATGGGCGCAGAGAATCAGATAGAGTAGAAAGGGGAAGAGTTTGAAAGAGAGTAGTCTTAAAGAAAAGTTTTTCGATGGAGTTATTCGGTTCAGAGTGCCGATTATGATTGCTTTTGTTCTGATGGCTTTGCTAGGAGCCTATGCCCGGCAGTTCATCAAAGTCAATTACGATATGAACGATTATCTACCGGAGGACTCGCCCTCCACGGTGGCGTTGGATGTGATGAATAAGGAATTCGATGGTGCCATTCCCAACGCCAGAGTGGCCATCAATGATGTAAGTTACGGAGAAGCCATGGCTTACAAGGAGAAGCTGGAGAAAATTCCAGGTGTGGAATCCGTCACCTGGCTGGATGACAGCAATAAGATGAATATGCCGTTGAACATGCTGGATAAGGATACGGTGGAGACGTACTACAAAGATAACACGGCGCTTTATACGGTGACCATCCAGGAAGAGCACATCAACGATGCGGTTCCCGCTATCCGGAAGTTAATCGGCAAGGACAATCAGATGACGGGTTCCGCAGTGAGCACTGCCATTGCCACCAAGAGCACGGTAACTGAGATTCAGAAAATCACTGGATTTGCTATACTGATGGTGCTGTTCATGCTGATTATGACCACCGCTTCTTGGGTGGAACCCTTCGTAGTGCTGATCGGCGTCGGCGTTGCGGTAATGATTAACGCTGGATCTAACCTGATTTTTGGTGAGATTTCCTTTGTGACCAATGCTGCGGGAAACATCCTGCAGTTGGCCGTATCTCTGGATTATTCCGTATTCCTAATACACCGATTTGAAGAATACCGGAATCAGGGGATGGCACCAGAGGTGGCCATGAAGAATGCACTGTGCAAATCCACCACCTCCATTGCCTCCAGTGGCCTGACCACGGTAATTGGATTTCTGGCCCTTCTGTTCATGCGCTTCGGCATCGGACCGGATTTGGGACGTGCCCTGGCCAAGGGTGTGGGTATCAGCTTGCTGACGGTATTTG
>JBNMGJ010000103.1:0-6381 GCA_050872185.1 Mogibacterium sp. | reverse complement strand
CTTGCTGTTTTCTTCGGCCGTCAGCTGCTGGTACATCTCCATCAGCTTCGCCACGCAGTCACTTTCGCTCATCTTGGTGCTGAACCCGTAGGCCGCCATCACCGCCCGGTCGTTGGCCACGTGGGCTTTACGGAGTTCCGGTGGCATGGTCAGCGGGTCGTACAGGTCCGCCAGAGACGACTCCGGATACAGGTCCCGGGCATCCAGAATTCCCTGAGCCGTCTTCTCAATGGTTGCCTTCTGCTCCGGGGAAGGAGTTGGCCAAGGGAAGTTATTGTAGACGATATCGTTACTGTATCTGTAGTCACTTTTTATTCTTCCACAAATTGCTCTAACCCAAGACATGTGTACATTTGATATCAATACACCAAATAAAAACAATGAGGCATCTGGAATCATATTGTTTGCATCTCCACAGATTATATCTGGTGAAACAAAACCGAAAGGAATATATCTACGATTTTGAGATGAATGACGAGGAACCAGAATGTAATGTTCCCTTGGTTGTCTAGTTTCCATGAATTTCGTAGGATATTCTGCAAAACGTCTTGTTGCGGCTTTTTTACTATTTAATCTGAATTGCCGTACACCATCAATATGTTTCTTTAAAACAGCACTTTTAGCGATGTCCGTCGGGGAGACATTTTCTAACCAAAAACACCAACGATTCACATTATGAAGATACTCTTTGGCTCCATAGAATTTACGAATATACTTAGTTGCAATTTTATCCGATTTTTCAATTTCTATTTTGTCAATATCGTTTAATAGTAGGTTTCCACCATCAACAGGACTGCTTCCTTTGACAATTTCAGGGACGTCCATCAGGTTTTTCTTCCTGCTGTGAATGAATATATTTGGTGCAGCAAGGAGGTATGCATTGATATTTTCAACTTTATTGCATTCACCGGTTGAATCAAATAACTTCTTCTCGTACTGCAAATTCGCTACATTACTAAATCCAATAATTACACAATGAACATGTGCCTGAATGCTCGCTTCACTATCCCAACAAAATGTTCGGTATGCAAAGTTAATTCCAATGTCGTATTTTTCGAAAAGAGGACGCATTCCTGAATCAACTTGCTCGCCTTGACTAATTGAGTTTGTGGAAACAAACGCTGCTTGAATAGGCGCTTCTAACATCATTTCTGCAGCCTTGTAGTACCAAGCTAAGACATAATCGATGTTCTTTCCGATGCCTGGAAGCAAATCATTTAAGTCTGCTTTTTGTGAATTAGATTGCATTGCATATCCCACAAACGGCGGATTCCCCATAATGTAGTTCAGCTTCTCCGCCGGGATGACGTCGTTCCAGTCGATGCGGAGGGCGTTGCCTTCCGTGATGTTGACGTAGGTCTTGAGGGGCAGGAAGTCGCCGGCGAAGTTGTAGAGGATGGACTTGGTTTCGTCCAGCATCTGGGATTCCGCAATCCACAGGGCGGTCTTGGCAACGGTGACGGCAAAGTCGTTGATTTCGATGCCGTAGAACTGCTGGATGGAGACCTTAATCGGATTTACCTGCTCCACGTCCAGGGCAATTTGGTTGCCTACTAGGTCTCGGATGACTTCATTCTCTAGGCGACGCAAGCTCAGATAGGATTCCGTCAGGAAGTTTCCACTGCCGGCAGCGGGATCCAGGAAGGTCAGGGAAGCCAGCTTGTCCTGGAAAGCCTCCAGCTTCTGTTTCCTTGTCTTCGGCACGGAAATCTGACGGATTTCTTGGAATTCTGCTTTTAGCCCATCTAAGAAGAGGGGGTCGATCACCTTGTGGATGTTCTCCACGGAGGTGTAGTGCATGCCACCGGCCCGGCGGGTCTCCGGGTTCGGCGTGCTTTCGAAGACGGCGCCGAAGATGGTAGTGCTGATGTCCTTCCAGTCGAAGCCCTCGGAGGCCTCCTCCAGAAGGAGGCGGCGGAGTTCCTCGTTGAATGGGGGAATCTCGATGTTCTCGTCGGCGAAAAGGCCCCCGTTCACGTAAGGGAAAGCGGCCAGATCCTCTTCCAGGTACTTGTCCCGCTCCGGAACCGGGGTGTCCAGCACTTTGAACAGGTCAATCAGGGCTCTTCGGCTGTCTTTGACGGAGAACTGCCGCATGTAGTCCAGGAACTGGTCCCGCTGGAAGATGTCGGCGTCTTCTGCGTAGAGGAGGAACACCAGGCGGACGCACAGGGCGTTCAGGCTGCGGAGCTTGTGCTCCCTCTTGGATTTCTCCTCTGGGGTCTCCCCCTTCGGGGCCTTCTCCGGAATGCCGTACTGCTTCATGAAGGCATCGTAAATCTGCCCCACGATATCTCCGGCTTGAATGGATACCTGCATCTCGTGGGAAATTTCTTTTACATCCTTCTTGACCAGGAAATCCAGTTGCTTGTATTTGTCCTGCAGCTCCAAGATGTTGAGTTTCTCCGGTTCCGGCACAGAGGTGTTCATGTTGTAAATCCAGATTTCTCGGAAATTGCAGGTTACAATCCAGTCGGCTTTCTCGGACTTGGGAAGGTTGTTGTCGTAACGCTTGGCCTGCTCATAGGGGGTGAGAAACTCGCCGCCGGACTGAGGCTCCTTCTCGTCCAGAGGGTGCTTCGACCCCTTCTGCTCAATTAGCACGTGGACATCGGCGATGTACCCGTCGATGTACCGGGTGTGAATCTTGCCGTCCCCCTCGGACAGCTTGACCTTCTTCTCGAACCGGATGTAGCTGGTGGGATTCTCCACTCCCAGCACATCGTGGAGAAGCTCAATCCAGAATGGGTGGCAGTCCTGCTTCTCGTCGCCGCCGCCTTTCCAGCGGTTGATGAATTGTCTGACGGCTTCCCGCCGCTCCTGATTTAACATATGAGTAAACGAATCCTTTCTATGTATGATATATCGGAAGGCGTTCCCAGAGAACGCCTTCGAAATGAAATTGTAGCCTTACTGGATATATTATATGGGGGGAAGAGGGATGTTGCAAGTGGGGGGAGAATGTGTTTGACATAGGAGAGGTCATTTGCTACTATACTAATAGAAGGTGCTACCGATAGACGGTTAGCTCCAGTAAGAGTTACGATCAAAAATGACCGCCACGTTTTACCAGATTAGGGGCGGTTATTTTTGTGTCCTATCATTGCTCTTAGAACCCATGGTATAACCAAGAGCGAAGCACGTTGTGCACAGGCTGATAATGGCTATAAATAGTTCTGTTGTAAGCATAAGCACACACCTCCTTATCAGATTTCCTCAGTGGATTTCCAGATATAACGTAAGCAGTAACTCTTACGTGGAGGCAAACCGCCTACCGTGTATGGTAGCACCTGGTGATATTATAGCAAACGTATGTTCTCGAAATCAATACTAACATTTCGTGATAAGCTGGATGAAATGAACAAAGAGATATTAATAGACTATATTGAATAACGAAAACATCCTCCGGTCGCACCGAGTCTGCGACTGGAGGATGTTTCTTCATTATTATTTCTACATTCCTACGCCATTCCGCACAGCGCCGTATACGCCATCATGTAGTGGCAGAAGCTGCCCGCCATGACGAAGAGGTGGAACAGCTCGTGGTTCCCGAAGCCTTTGTCGTTCTTCGGAATCACCGGGAGCTTGAGTGCGTAGATGACTCCTCCCACGGTGTACAAGAGGCCACCGGCGAAAAGCCAGAGGAAACCGGCCGTGCTTAGATTATGGTAGATTTCCGGCAGTACGGAGATGCAGAGCCACCCCATGCCGATGTATATAACGGAAGAAACCCATTTCGGGCAGCCCACCCAGAAGAATTTGAACAGAATGCCTGCAGCGGCCACGGCCCAGACCATGGCGAGAAGGTGGATTCCCTTCGTTCCCGGAAGGGCGATGAGGCACACCGGAGTGTAGGAACCGGCAATCAGAACGAAAATGCTCATGTGATCCAGGCATTTGAGTCGGTGATTCTGTACCGCATTCAGGTTGAACGCGTGATAAGATGCACTGGCCCCGTAGAGAAGAACCATGCTTAACATGAATACCCCAAGAGCCAACATGGAACGGCTGGACGCCCCCTGGGCCGCCCCGTGAATCAGGAGCAGCGGCGTGGCCCCAATAGCCATCAGAAAACCGATGAAATGGGTCAGCGCACTAATCGGATCCTTCGCCCGGAACTCCGGCATGGGAGAGAGGGCCAGCCCAGCAGTGGCGGAATAGTGAGTTGCTTTAATCGTTTTCATAGAGATACACCTCCGTATTTGAATGCATTTGTTTTTACCGTAAAAAGATTCGTCGTTAGAAACAGGTAACCGGTTATTGAATAACCGATGAACTGTTATCAATATACTATCGGTTATTCAATAACTTGTCAAGCGTTAATATGAATATTAATTGACGATTGTGTGTATTTTGATTACAATAGAAGAAAAACGGAAGTGCGGAAAGAAGAGGAGGAACCATGATGGCAAAAGAAGCATTAGAAATCGGCGCATCGGAGGAGCAGTCTGAGAGTATTCAGGACGTTCTGGGGAGGTTCCAGCTTCCGGCATACACGGAAATTCCCGATGTGGGGCTCTATCTGGAACAGGTCACCCGGTTCATTAACCAGAGCCTGGCGGATTTCCCAGATATGCAGGCCACTTCTTCCATGGTTAGCAACTATGTGAAGCTGAAGATGGTATCCCGGCCGGTGAAGAAAATGTATTCCCGAGAACAGATTGCCTCCCTGCTGTTCATCGTGTTGGCGAAGACGGTGCTTTCCATGGATAACATTCGGAAGTTGTTCGCCATGATTGGGGAAACAGCGGGAATGGAAGCGGGATATGAATATTTCCGGAAGTGTATGGAGGCGGCGCTGGTTTCTTTTAGCGAGGAGAAAGTGGCCTCTGGAAAACGGAATATGCTGGACTACACGGCGTCCGCAGTTGCTTATAAGATGTATTTGAATTTGTATTTTGATGAGGTGACAGAATAATGGATATTCAGATGAACTATATGGAGCAAGGCAGCGGGCGGCCACTGCTGATGATTCACGGAAACGAAGATTTCTGTGAGTATTTTCTGCCCCAGATGGACTTCTTCGCGAAGCGGGGGTTCCGCTGCATTGCGCCGGATTCCAGAGCCCACGGGAAGACACCTCGTGGGGGTGGAAAGCTGACCATTCGGCGGATTGCCCGGGATATGGTGGATTTTCTGGATGAGATGGAGATTGAGAAGGCGGATGTAATTGGCTTCTCCGATGGAGGAAATGTGGCCCTGATTATGGCCATGAAGTACCCAGAGCGAATTGGTCATCTGGTGGTGTACGGGGCTAATCTGGACCCTTCCGGTGTTAAACCCTCGGTGCAAGCTCACGTGGAGCGGGACTACGCGGAGATGTTGGCCCGGGCGGATCACGACGATAAGGCCCGGATTCGGGCAGAGATTCTGGGACTGATGATTCACGATCCCAATATTCTGCCTTCGGAATTAGAGCGGATTCAAGCACCGACCCTGGTGCTGGCGGGAACGAAGGATTTGATCCTGCCGGAACACACGGAACTGATTGCCTCTCGGATTCCAGGGGCGGAAATGGCATTTGTCACCGGAAGCCATTTCTGTTCCAGCGAGAATCCGGAAGAGTTCAACCGAAGGGTGCTTTCTTTTATCGAAAAATAAATTGTGGGAAGACTCTCCTCACATTAGTTAAAAATTAAACGCTTAAAAAGCCTGAAAAGCCCTTTATTAAAGGGTTTCAGCGGTGTATAATGACATTCGGAGTATGAAGAGTATCATCAGGAGGAGAGATTTAGATGGAGAATAACGAGCAGATTCAGTACAAGAAGACACCGGTGGCCAACGGAACCTTGATGAAAGTCATTAAGGCGGGAATGTCCTCTCATGTGGAAAGTGAACAGACCTGGAATTACTATGTAACCAAGGGCAAAGCAGAATTGAAGGCACTGGCTGAGTCCGGGGAGAACGCGGCATTGGTGTGTGATGCACCGGCGGTTATCGTTCCAGTATATAGTGTGAAGGGAGAGGCGTCGACCGCGGAGGACGTGAAGAGAAGCCAGGCCATTGGCAACATGTTAGTAATCATGGAGGAACTGGAGCTGACCGGAGAATGGGTGAGCGCCATGGTCGACGAAGCGCAGCAGAAGGCCATTACAACGGCTCTTCACATTTCTTCCGACTATGTACCAATGGGAATCCTGACACTGGGTTACCCAGAGGTGACAAAGGAAGAAGAGAAGAAAGCCAAGAAGAAAAAGAAAGATACCAGCTTCCGGAAGCGCATTCACTTCGTGGACAGTCTGGGAAGATATTAAAGCAGGTGGATAAGAAGAGAGAAGTAAGAACCCGGCACGAATGTGCCGGGTTCTTGACGTTTTTTGTGTGAATGAAAGCAACTACCCCATCAGATGAAACGAGGGGGGAGTTGCTTACGAATGATGG
>JBNMGJ010000160.1:0-4341 GCA_050872185.1 Mogibacterium sp. | reverse complement strand
TGTCTGGAACAATCTGATATTTCTTGTCACATATAGCCATTTCCAGCACGATGGCCATGACGAACAACACGGCAACTTCGTATTGGAGGCTGGAATAGAGCGCCAGAAACAGACCGGTGATTCCGAAGTACCCGGTGAAAATAAATTTCCAAGGCGTGCTAGGAAGCCGCTGCCGCGTACCATCCCCTAAATCCTGCAGCTCTTCTGGAAGCTGGGTGGTTCCGTCTTCTTTTTCTTCTGCGAACCACTGCACCGGAAGGCGATTAAAGAACACCACACATCCGTTGCCGAACAGAATCGCTAATCCTATCGCGATAACAACCTTAACACCTAAAAGAACGTAATAACTCATATCTTATCCGGTTATTCGAGACCGCGGCACATCCACGCCTCAATATCCCGGTACACTTCCTCCCGATTTGTTTCGTTGAGAATCTCGTGGCGGTCATCGCTGTACAGCTTAATATCTACATCCGCCTTGGAGTTCTCCAGATATACCATATATGCTTTGCGGACACCGTCTCCGTAGCCGCCCACTGGATCCTCTGCCCCGGAAATCAGTACCATGCGAAAACCTTCCGGGATTCGTTCCATTAGCTTCCGGTCCTGACACTTTCGCATGCCCTTGAACATGTTGTAGTAGGCATTGGTGGTAAAATGAAATTGACAAAGTGGATTGGCGGAGTAATCGTCTACCACCTTCTCATCCTTGGACAGCCAGTCGTCCTTCGTCCGTGGATTCTTAATCTTTCGGTTATTGGACCCCAGTGCTAACTTTTCCAGAAGCTTGCTCCGGTGATGATCCCCACGGAACATTTCCGTCAGGCCGCTAAGTCCGGTACCCAGCTTGAGGGCCACCTCCGGCTGCCAACCGGTACCCATGACGATGGCGCCAGCCAGTCCGCAGGAGTAGGCTGCTTCATCCCCTTCTACCAGGTATTGTCGAAGCAAGAAAGACCCCATGCTGTGTCCTAACATAAAGTATGGAACACCGGGACATTTCGCCTGGGTGATGACTCTGAGCTGATGAATATCCTGGATGATATAGGCATTTCCGCCCTTTCCGAAATATCCCAGATCCTCTTCGTCGGAAGCGGACTGCCCGTGTCCCAGGTGATCTTCGCCGGTGACCAGAAATCCATTGTCACAGAGATATTCTGCGAAATCTGCATATCTTTCCACGTATTCCACCATTCCGTGAATAATCTGCAGTACCGCTTTGGGAGACTCCTTCGGAATCCAACGGATGGCATGAATCGTGTTTTTACCATCCGAAGAGGGATACGTAAAATCTTCTCTCATGGCTATTCCTTTCCCGGCTTTGCCGAATGGAACTGGTAATACTGTGTCTCTAGGCGACCATTGTAGAGCTTCCGGCGGCGGTCTGCTTTTCGACCGATGGCCTCCTCCAGTTTCTTTTCTGTGGTAATCAGGAAGAGGGACCAGCTGGAACGGGTGTTCAGAATATCCGCCAGCTTGGCGTAGATTGCCTGAATTTTGTCGTCATCCCCAATTCGTTCGCCGTAAGGCGGGTTGGTGATGATAATTCCGTTCTCCTCTTCTGCCCGGAATTTCCGCATATCCATCTTGCTGAAGCGAATGTCATCTCCTACTCCAGCCTCTTCTGCGTTCTCTCTGGCTGCATCGATGGCGCGTCCGTCAATATCGAATCCCTTGATGAGAAGTTCGCTGTCGTAATCCACTGCCTGATAAGCCTTTTTCTTCTCTTCTTTCCATAGTTCAGCCGGAATAAAGTCCCAGGTTTCCGAAGCGAAGTGCCGGTTCAGCCCCGGTGCAATATTCCTGGCCATCATAGCAGCCTCAATCAGAATGGTTCCAGAACCGCAGCAGGTGTCCACCAACATTCTCGGCGGATCCTCTCGGTATTTCTCCGGCCGCATAACGCCGTCCTTCCAGTAACTCAGCTGAACCAGTGCGGCTGCCAGGGTTTCTTTCATCGGCGCCGCCACATCCCGCACTCGGTATCCTCGCTTGTGAAGTCCCACTCCACTGGTGTCCATCATCAGAGTCACCCGATTCTTGAGAATGGCGAAGCGCACGCGGTATTCACTGCCCGTTTCCTGGAAATGATTCACGCAGTAGAAGTCGGAAAGCCGAGAAACAATGGCCTTCTTAATAATGCTCTGGCAAGAAGGGACGCTGTGAAGCGTGGATTTGACAGAAGTTCCCACCACAGGAAAAGCCCCTTCTACTGGAATCCATTCCTCCCACGGATATCCCTTCACCTGCTGGAACAGGTCCTCGAATGTGGTGGCATCGAATTCCCCAATCTTGAGGTACACCCGGTCGGCACTTCGAAGCCATAGATTGGAACGGACAACGGCCCGCTCATCTCCTTGGAAAGTCACCTTCCCGTCTTCGGTCCGGAGAATCGTATACCCCAGGTTCAAAATCTCCCGCTTCACCACGGCTTCCAACCCGAAGGTGGCGGTTGCAATCAGTTCTAATTTCATCTACATTATACTCCGTAATTGTTTGCTAAAATAAAGCTTCGAAAGTCGTACCAATCCGAGATTCAATCTGCTGAATCAGTTCCCGGGTGTTTTCCCTGGCCCGGTTAATTCCCTGGCGCTTTTCCTCGGTTACCCCTGGCTTCCGAAGAAGGTAGTCCATCCGTTCGTCAATACCCACATAACGGTTTTCTTTAACGGTTCGGTCTGCCAGGCAGAGAATATCGATTTCCTCCAGCGCATCCACTGGATGGAAAGGAGCGTACCGCATGTGTCTTCGAACCAAATCCGCTTCCTTTGGATGATTCCTGGCTTCTAGAATCTTCGCTCCTTCCAAATCGTGTCGGTCCATGACCCGCACCACGTCGTGAACCATGGCAGCACCGTAGATTTCTTTTACATCCAAGTGATAACCATGCTCGTTCAGCGTCTCCGCCAGTATTCTCGCCACCCGGGCCACCTCATTGCAGTGCCGCTGTACGTGGGGTGGTGTTCTATATTCCCGGAACAGCGCTTGCTGCTCCTCTTCCGTAATATACATCGTCTCTACTCCTACTTTCTATACAGAATAATGATACCACACAAAAAGCGGGATGTCGAACACATTCATTCGGCATCCCGCTTTGGTAAAGCAGGTTTATAAATCTCGTCCGTAATACTGTATCGTAATTACTTTCACCACTTTGTGCATAGAATCAATCTTAAATATAACAATGTAATGATCCACCAAAAGCTGGCGATACCCTTTCTTTGCATATTTGCCAGAAAGACGTTCTTGATGTGCTTCCGGAAAAACTTCTAGATTCTTCAAAGCGGCTCGTATTCGATTGGTTTGTTTCCTTGCACTCTTCTTCGACTGCAGCTTATAGGATATATATTCATAGATTTCTTCCAAATTCCGACGCGCCTGTGGATATAATATAACCCGATACTTATCCATAGAATTTCCGATCTAATTCTTCAAAGGCTGCGTCCAAATCCACAGCTTCTCCTCCATCCTTCATTTCTTTCTCCGCCACATAGATGGCTTGGTCAATGCGATTTTCCTGCATAATCCGGTCATACAGTTCGCTGCTCATAACAACCAGGTCACTGTATCCATTTTTCGTGATGAAAATTGGCTCTTCCTTGCTGTGTGCAAGGTCGGATATTTGATTCGTATTTCGAAGATCTCGAATTGGCATAATCGTTGGCATAGTCGCACCTCCTTCTATGACGCAATTATAGCATAATTATGAGCCATATGGAAGCACTTTGCTCTATGGAATATAAAAACAGGATGTCGAACACATTCATTCGGCATCCCGCTTTGGTAAAAATAGTTACGCATATGCGTTATTCTCCCGGCTTTCCAGCACTTTCTTGAGTGCAGAGGCGCTGCTGGATTTCGTCCATTCGATGGGAATATGGTTCTTCTTCGCCTCAGCAGCGGCACTGTTCATCATCTTATGGGACATGGTGCCAGTGAACATGATAACCAGGTCCGGACATCCCATTTTCTTGGCAACGCTGCCTCTTTCCTTGGTGAACACCTTGGCCTCGTGACCGTACTGCTTGCAGATTTCCTTATATCGGCATTCCATGCATTCGTTTCCGCCGACGATTACTACGCTCATTACTCATACTCCTTCCGTTCTCATTGCTGTATATTCATTCTATGGCTGCAGATTGAAATCCGCACCCCTTGTGGTTAAAGGTATCTAACCAAATAGATTATGTAGTTAGTATAGTCTAACCGCTGGAGTATGTCAACTGTTTTTTCAGAAATCCACAAATTCTTCTCCCTGAATATGTTCTATAGAATCATATTCTTCCAATTCCTCCTCTTTTCGATGTAACGCTTCTTCCAGTCCTTCCACTGCGCTAAAAG
>JBNMGJ010000308.1:0-1182 GCA_050872185.1 Mogibacterium sp. | reverse complement strand
TGATTCTTTCTACGTGTATCCAATTAATCTTCCTCCTTTCGGATGACTTTGTGCAGAAGTCCGTTGATCAGCATGATGAACAGGAACAGCACCAATCCGATGGAAAATAGTGCCTGCCGCTGCAAAGATCCGTAGGATGCGTAGGACATCTCCGATACGATGGCGGTGGTCAGGAACCGAACGGACTTGAACAGTCCTGGCATGTTGGCTACGTTTCCGGCTACCATGATGATGGCCATAGCTTCGCCTAGCGCTCTTCCCACGCCCTGAATGATAGCGGCGGCCACGCCGCTTTTCGCCGCCCGGAGGGATACCCGGAACCAGGTCTCCGTGTAATTGGCCCCCAAAGCCAGGGATGCCTCCTCATATTCCGGCGGCACGGCCCGAAGGGCGGTGGCGGATACGTTGATGATATACGGGAGAATCATGATGGTCAGCACTACGATGGCCGCCAGCAAGGTGGCTCCGGAGGACAGGTGGAAGGTCCGCTGCACCCAAGGCACCAGCACCGTCATACCCACCAAGCCATATACTACGGACGGGATGCCTGCCAGCAGCGCCGTGGCAGTCTCCAGCACGGAAGCCACCTTCGGCGGTGCGGCTTTCGCCAGGAACATGGCGGTAAACACACCAATCGGTATTCCCAAGATAACCGCTCCTGCCGTTCCATAGACACTGGTCAGAATGAACGGCAGAATTCCGAACTCATTCCGGCCGGAATTCCATGTGGTTCCGAAAAGGAATTTTAAAATACCAATCTGACGAATGGCTGGGATTCCGGAAACGATGAGGTACACGCTGATGAGAAGTACGAAAGCCACGCTGACGATACCGCAGAACAGGAACACGCCGTGTATGATATTCTCCATCCAGTCTTTATTCTTCTTCATTCCTATGTTCGCTTTCTCTTTCTAACTGTAATTGTGTGGAATTGCTATAGAAAAGTCGTGCAGCAGGTGCTGCACGACTTTCCGGTTTCGTGTTTCCTCTTACTCGTTAACCGGAACTGCTCCTGCGTTTCGAATCAGATCCGCTGCATCCTTAGAGGTTGCAAAGTCGTAGAACTTCTGGGCTTCATCGGAGAGCTTGTTGTCCTTGCTGGTAATGAAGCAGAATGGACGCTGCAGCTTGTAGCTTCCGTCTTTGATGGTGTCCTCGTTGCAGCTTACGCCGTTGACCGTG
>JBNMGJ010000289.1:0-1458 GCA_050872185.1 Mogibacterium sp. | reverse complement strand
CTCTGGTCCGCCGTAACCGGTATCGGTGATGTTCACCCGGCTCTCTGCAGTAAGCACGTAGTCCGCCAGCGGCGCCAATCCCTTCTTTTCCTTGGCGGAAATCGGGAATACTGGAATTCCTGGGCAAGCCTCCTGCAAGAACTTCACGTAACGATCCACTTCTTCATCCGTCATCAGGTCAATCTTATTCAAGACGATGCAATCGGCTTCCTTAAGCTGCGCATTCAGCAAGAACTTCAGCTCTTCTGGCAGATGAATATCCGCTTTCTCCGGCATAATCATGCGAAGACGCTCCGGATCCGTGATTACCGTGAAGGGTGCCAAAGTGAATTCGTCCTTGTGATTCTTATCTAGATTTCCATATACGTGATCCAGCGCACCAATTCCGCATCCCGGAATATCCGACATGACAATGTCTCTCGGTGTCTTGTTGAGACGTTCGATGCGTTCAATCAGCGTATCCGGAATATAACAAATGCAGTCTCCGCCGATTGGGGTAACCTCTACGTTCTGGCGACCGGAGTATTCCGCGTCAATAATATAGTTGGCCCCCAGGTCGTTGGCGATAATTGCGGCGCTCTTCCCCGTGCTGTTAATGTATTCCGTCAGTGCCACCATGGTGGTTGTCTTACCAGCACCCAGAAATCCGCTTACGACCATAAATCTTTTTTTCTCCATTGATATTTGCTCCTTTGTATCAGTAATCATACAATAGCCTACAACGTTATTGTAACAGTTTCTGCGGTAAAAGCAAATTAATCTTCGCAATGTGCTCCGGGGGAAGTATTTGATTTATCGAATCTGCTTCTGTCTGTATTTGTAATTAAATCTATTTTTCTTGTTTATTTAAGGCTTCCTTAATATCGAATGAGAAGCCCAAGGATCTGCCGATGCTCTTTCGCCCTTCTCCCAGCATGCCCATAATAAAAGCATCCACAATTAATTCCCGTGGAATTTTACAGTCATAATGCAACGTTTTTATCACTACCGCCAATTCCGCCATCACGTCGATTCTTTGACCTTCAACTTTGACCTTATCCCCGTCCATTTTAATCATCTTGAATATTCCTCCGATTCAATGCGCCTACATTTATTCACAACCTTTATTCGGATTGTAACCGAATAAAGGCAAAAAATCCACCGCTGACAGCGGCGGATTTTAGAAAGTGGTAAATTCTTACTCGATTATTTCATTGTACTACCGACTCTTCAAATACTCCACTTCCTCTCGGCTCAGCTTCCGATAGGATCCTACGGCCAGTCTGCCGATGACCAGAGTTCCCAGGCCAGTCCGAGTCAGTTCCTGAACCGGGAAGCCAATGGCTTTGAACATTCGGCGAACCTGCCGGTTCTTTCCTTCGTGGATGGTGATATCCACGATGCTAGAGTTCTTGTCGTGGCGAATCAGCTTGGCTTCCGCCTTAGAGGTGACAAAGCCCCCGATATCCACCCCATTCT
>JBNMGJ010000274.1:0-1764 GCA_050872185.1 Mogibacterium sp. | reverse complement strand
CGGAAAAACAAAATATGGGATGTGGTATTTGCAAATGCCACATCCCATTTCTTTTACCCTGGTCGCCCGAAGGCTCAGCCGAGAGTCCGTTTCTTACTATATATCCGTTCTCGCCAAGATCTCCGCCGGCGTCTTCCGAAGGGTTCGAATCACCGGTAATAATCCCGCAATCATATTGAAAAGAAGCAGGATGAGGAAGGAAATCAAGGCAATCATTGGGTTCACCACGTACTGATTCTCAAAGTAACTGATTCCCTGCATCAGATTGTAGATGATGTAGTACGCGGCTCCGATTCCCGGCACCGATGTCAATACCGTTATTACCAGAATCTCTCCCGAGAACATACGATAAATATCCTTCTTCTTGAGGCCGATGGCTCTCATAGTGCCCACCTCTTTGATTCGAGACAGGAAGGACGACCTCAGCATCAGGAAGATTTCAATCAGGGAAATCAGCAGAATAATGCCCGCTACCACCAATGCAGACCGCAGGTTGTCCTTGTGTTGTCTCACATAGCTGCTCCGATCGCGCTCGTAGTTGATTCTTGCGGAGTAACCGCCGGCCTTCAGTTCGCTGAGGGCTGCGTAAGTGTCTGTAGCGTAGACGGAGCAGGTCTTCTGCTTCGCGATGTAATACTGGCGAAGGGTATCCTTGCTGACATAATAGATGTCGTTCTGGTAGTCGCTGGTGTAGAAACCCACCAATTTCAGCTTGTGCCCATTCACCTTCTTGGAAATGGTCTTGCCGATGGTGAATCCGTCTTCCCCGTTGTGGGAGTTGTTTACCACTACCTCGTAGGTGCCCTTCGGCGCACTACCCTTCCTAATCTTGAAGGCTTTGTGGCGGAGGTCGTAGTTCACGATGCTGGCTTCCGTATCGTCCGCACCATCCACTTCCGAATCCACATCCGCCTGGTAATCCGAATAATCTCCCGTATTCGCCGAATCATCCCCCTTCTGGGCATTGGAAAGAATATCGATGGTCTGACTCTTCGGGACGAAAATCGACGGGGACTTCGTATCAGAAATTCCCACAATGGTGTAATCCGACAGATGAGGAATTTCAATCTTTCGTCCGATGAACTGATCCAGGGAAGTCAATCCCACCATATTTCCGACTTTCGCCTTGATGAATTTGTCCAGAATCATCCGATCGATAACAATCTCGTGGCCTTTGGAAGGAATGCGTCCCTTCACCAAGTCACTGTCTGTCAGCTCTTCGGAATGGGTCAAGGATCCGCTGAGCTGTGCCTTCGCCTGGGATGTCTGATAATAATCATCCATAGGCAGGCTCACCTTGATTTTCGTATTCCCCGGCATTACGTAATCTACCCCGTTCAGTTTCCGGATTTTCTTCAACATGGATTCATCGTGTTTCGGGTTGGACACCGTGATGTAGTGACTGTTGGTGGTCAGGAAATCCTTCTCCTGAACGTTGAATATGCCGAAGATATTGCTCACTGCGGTAAAAGTAAATGCGGCAGCAAATACGAATCCGATGAGGAGCAGTTTCTTCAGTGTGCCGAATTTGCGCACGCTTCGGAATCCGCTCTGCACCATGTTCCACGGCGTATACACCGAAGTGTATTTCGCCTTGAAATTATCCGGCATGTGTTCATCGTATTTGAACCCAATATCTTCATAGACCGTGGAATCCATCGCTTTGTAGTGATCGTCAATCATCTCGATGTTGGCGCTTTCGTCCACCACATGATAGGCTCCACCGGTGTTGATGTACAGATTGCCCCCGCGGAGGACAATCTT
>JBNMGJ010000052.1:0-10368 GCA_050872185.1 Mogibacterium sp. | reverse complement strand
TTTTCGTTAACCTGCGGCCGCCTGAGGGCCGGCCCAGACCTTTCGGTTAACGAAGTTTTGCGTGTTTACCATGAATTTTCGTTAACCTGCGGCCGCCTGAGGGCCGGCCCAGACCTCGAGAAGTTATTCGTATCGGTCACCTATGCTCATAAGACTTTTTTTGCCCCATTTTGATTGTATTCTTTGGTGCTGAGAAATTCCTAATTTCTGAAAAGTTCTGAATCCACAAAAGCGTCCCGTTGTCTTTTCTCTAGCTCTTTCGCGTATCGTGTGGGCTGGGTGCCGTATAGATAGGTCAAGTCCTTTGTAATTTTTTCCAAATCCATGCTCGAGTTCTCTTCAAACGTCACGTAGAAATTCACCCCTTGTATGAAACCGATTTTTCGGAATATATCGGTTTTCCATAAATATGAGTTTCGGTATTCAATATTTCCACCTTCATAAAACCATCGTCCTAGGTGTTCAATAATAATAATTTGGCCCGTCACTGGGTGAATTAACAAAAAATCCGAAAATACATACTTTCCTTTCTCATATTCTATCGGATATTCATAGATTACATAAAATCCCACAGCACGTAATCGTCCATAAATCATTGCCTCCGCTCTGCTTCGAACCATTGTCCCATCAAATGCAGTGATTTTAAGGGCTTCAGGATGCTTTACCGGAACGGTTTCCTTATATTCCTTCATATTAATATATCGCTGACGAATTGCATCCCCTTGTTCTTCTTCGAAATTACACCTTTGATATTGCTTGGGAAGTTCCTCCATCACCGCAGAGACTTCCATTGACTTATAGCCTTTCAGAAAATTTTCCATTAATTCGGAATTTGCTACCAATCGCTGGATCATCGCATCACAAATTTTCAATTCCTTAATACTTTTCACATCTGTGTTTCCTTCACCACCTAGGTAATGGTAAGGTTCACCTTTTCGATGAGCATAATAATAATTATTGCGTCCTTTCTGGCGACTTACTTTTAGAGACATTCCCCTGTATTTCTCAAGTTTCTTTCCCCGCGCTCTGTACTGTTTCTGAAGATTCTTTTGTAATTCCAGCTCGCGCTCTATCAGTTTATATGTAGTATCCTTCATGACTTTCCCTTTCGCTAACACTTTATTGGGTTCATCTGTATGATGGCATAAAAAAAATTCCCCTTCAGTACACACTTAGTTTAATGCGTAATAAAAATAAACCCGCGGCTGCTAAGGGCCGGCCGGATTCTTCCGATTAACGAAATTATGCACGTTTTCCCCTGATTTTCGTTAACCACATGCTACCCCAGGGCCCGACCGGGCCTTTCGATTAACGAAGTTCTGCATTTTTCCTCTAGATTTTCGTTAACCACAGGCTACCCCAGGGCCCGACCGGGCCTTTCAATTAACGAAATTATGCACGTTTCCCCCTGGTTTTCGTTAACACGCGGCCGCCCGAGGGCCTGCCCGGGCCTTTTCATTAACGAAGTTTTGCTTGTCTCCTCAAGATTTTCGTTAACCTGCGGCCGCCCGAGGGCCTGCCCGGGCCTTTCCATTAACGAAGCGTTGCTTGTTTCCTCCGGATTTTCGTTAACACGCGGCCGCCCGAGGGCCGACGGAGGCCTTCTTTTTTTCTCAGGGATTTCCGCAAGTGTTCCTCAAATGTATTACCTACATCGAAAGCAACTGCTTGACAATGAGAAGGAGCATGCTAGGCTTGAGTGCCAGGCTGGCAAGAGCGGCAAAGCCGCGTCATGCCACCTGACACCAGCCGAATTGCATGCTCTAAGAGACTCGCTGTCAAGCAGCTGCTGATAGATGCAGGTTTATGCTTCACTCATTTCCCATGAAAATGCGATGAATAAAAAAACGGGGCCATCGCACAACATGCGACAGCCCCTTCACTCTTCTACTCACTAGCCACTAACCACTAACCACTAGCCACTAGTCACTAGCCCCTCTTAATTCGACGACGGAATATACTTGGCGATGGCGTCTGCCAGAGAATGCACGTTTCGGGTCTGGATGACCACCTTGCCGGTGCCGTGAAATTCGTTGACCAGTCCTTCCCCAGACATGAAACCAAAGGTGCCGGAAGCGATGCGGATGTTGTAATCCAGGTTGGCATCCCAGGCCACCACGTGCTCGTTGTCGATGGTCATCGGTGCCTCTGGCGTTACGTCCAGCACCACCAGGTCACCAAAGGCGTTGATCAAAATCTGGCCCTGGCCTTCCGTCTCCATAACGAACAGTCCGCCGGTTCCGCCGAAGAAGGCTTTCCCCAGGTCCTGGCTTTTCATGTTGTAGAACACGGAATCGTCGCAAGCTAGGAAGGCTCCCGTGTTCAGGCGATACTGCTTGCCCGGTCCCACCTCGATGCAGGCCACTTTGCCGGGAACGGCCGGTGCAATGCCGATACGAGCACCCTCGGTCTGACCGGTGGCTTTGGTGATGAACATGCTTTCACCGCTGACCACGCTTCTTGCCAGGGAACCCACCAGGCCGCTGAGTCCGCCCTTCTTGCTGTTGGTTTCTCCCTTAAGCTCCACGTTCTGCATGAACGCCATGGCGTCTCGTTCTACTTTGATGGTCTCTCCGCTACCCAAAGTGATGTCCACCAGAGGGGCGTCGGAATCGCCGAGAATTGTGTACTTCATAGGAACCTCCTATCCGTTATCTGTTGTAAAAATATTTTTACCAATTATACCATAGGTGTCCGGTCTTGAAACATTAAGAATTTATTAAGATTGTGCGAAGGAAAGACACAAGGGACGTACACCGAAGGCATACCGGAAGTTAACACATTCTACATATTTGAGTGGTACTATGTAGTTGCTGAAGGGAGCGAGCCAATAGCAACCGGAGGCGATAACCATAATGCATTTTCTTTAATTGTTCTTTCTTAATTAAATAATTTCGTAGTAAGCGAAAGGCCACCGATCCCCCGTCGGTGGCTTTTTGCTTTGGAAATAATCGGACCTATAGTGTTTTTCAATGGTTCCCCAGAGAGCTGCGATGGTACAATGGATTTACAATGTGAAAACAAGGAGGATTACGATATGGAAGTGATTAAATCTCTGCCGGAGGTCTTCGAGGAGTTCGGCGAAGCTCGGCGGAATTCGTTTCTGGCGGTGAAAGAATTCAAGGAAAAGGGCATTCCGGTGGTGGGCGCTTACTGCACCTATTTCCCCCAGGAAATCGTCATGGCGGCGGGAGGCGCCTGCGTCAGCCTGTGTTCCATGTCCGATGAGCCGATTTCCGAGGCGGAGCAAGACCTGCCGGCCAACCTATGTCCCCTGATTAAGTCCAGCTACGGCTTTGCCAAATCGGACAAATGTCCCTATTTCCACTTCTCCGACATCGTGGTGGGCGAGACCACTTGCGATGGAAAGAAGAAGATGTACGAGCTGATGAGCGACTTCAAAGAGCTGTACCTGATGAATCTGCCCAACAGCCAGGACGAGGTGTCCCGTGAGCTGTGGAAGAAAGAAGTCCGGAAATTCAAGGAGTACATTGAGGAGAAGCTAGGGGTGGAAATCACCGACGAGAAGCTGCGGGCTGCCGCTCATCTCAAGAACCAGGAGCGGGAGGCCCAGCGGAAGCTGTCGGAGCTGATGATGCACGACCCGGCACCGATGCCGGGCCTGGATCTTTTCACCACCGTGGACGGAAGCACTTTCAAGTTCGACAAAGAACAACTGATTCAAGACATTGATGCACTTCGTGAGCACATCGAAGCAGAATATCAAGCTGGCAAGAACGTGGGACCAAAGCTCCGCATCCTCATCACCGGATGTCCTATGGGCGGCGGCACCAACAAAGTCATCCAGGCCGTGGAAAACAACGGCGGCGTGGTGGTAGCCTTCGAGAACTGCTCCGGCTACAAGCGTTTCCACGGACTGGTGGACGAAGAAGCCGAGGACATTCTAGGCGCCATCGCGGACCGCTACCTGAACATCGGCTGCTCCGTCATGACGCCGAACCCGAACCGGCTGGAGCTTCTGGATCAGCTGATGACTCAGTACAATGTGGACGGCGTTATCGACATGTCCCTGGCCACCTGCCTCACCTACAACATCGAGTCCAAGACCATCGAGCGCTTCGTCACCGGCAAAGGCATCCCGTACCTGAGCATCGAGACGGACTACTCCCAGGCGGACGTGGCCCAGCTGAACACCAGAATTACCGCGTTCTTGGAGATGCTGTAAGAATTTTTGCTAAAAGAAATCTCCACCCAAAAAGCGTGACCTCCCATCTCAGGCGGTCACGCTTTTCTAATTATTCGGTTACTTTTACATCATTCCACCGAAGATTCCAGCCAGCACGGTAGCAAAGCTTCCGGTTACGAAACCGGCGATGTTCATCTTCGGAAGCAGATAGTTCTCGATTGCCTTCCGTTCTTCTTCGTTGTCCGCGGTGCACTCCGCAACTTCCTTGGACAGGTACATGGTTGCTGGGAATCCGTACATGCAGGTCAGGCACATTACGATGGCCAAGTTCGGCTCGATCCGGAAGATTTTGCCGCAGATATAACCGGTGATGCATCCGAAGAATGTGCCGACGCACAGGATGAATGCCATCGGTTTAATCAGCGCAATAACATCCGATGGGGAGCAGTTCGCGAAGTCGGAGAACAGGATGATTACGCATCCGAACAGGATGAATCCGGAAGCGTCGGTCTTTCCCAGGGTATCCGGTTCCAGGAATCCGATTTCGGTAAAAATAGTTCCCATGATGAGGGCAACGATGATGTAGCTCACATTGATTCCGGTGAGCTGCAGCAGTGCCGCAGAGAAGTAGTAGCTCACTACGCCTACAACGCCCAGCTTCATCAGGTGGAAGGACGGTCTGTCCAGGGATGCCGGGAAGTGAATCAGGCGCTTTTTCTCTGTGGTGGTTCCAGCCACAGCGGCGTTCTTGTACAGCTCCATCTCCGCCGGGTTATTCTTGAATGCTCTACCGGCTCTCTTGAGGAACTGAGAGGATACTGGAATACCCACCAAGCTCTGAAGTCCCAGAAGCAGTGTGATATATACCGACAGATACGTTTTTCCGTTCTGCTCCAGAATTGCCTTCATGGCTACAGTTGCAGCGGTTCCGCCACTGAATACCGGTGTTCCTGCCAGTGCATAGTCCTTTCCGATAACGAACTGACCCACGAAAACCAGTGCAAAACATGCGGTGGTCAATGCGATGATGGAGACACACACGGTCTTCCACTGTCTCTTGAGCTCGGCGAAATCAATCATGTTACCCATTCCAACGATGAGCAATGTGATGATGATTCCTGCCATCGGAAGGATTCCGGACAGCTCATAGATCTTCGGCGGAAGTCCTACCCAGAAGCCAACCAGCAGTACCACTGCTACGAATAATACGACGTCAATATTTGCCTTTGTCTTCACAGCAACCCATTCACCGACTGTGAAAATCAGAGCAAATATGGTGAAAGCCAAAATATCTGACATGCTTTTTCCTCCTCTGATACATTGTTCTTTCTTGAGATATATTTAATTTGTTTGAACGGACTTAGATGAATTTCGGCCAGTTGCTCGGGATTTCCTTCGGCAGGAACTTATCCGGTTCCGGATAGGTTTCCCCGAATGTATCCACGGTGACGCTGACCATGACTTCCGGTGTTCTCGGTACGTTGATTTCCACCGGTTCACATGGATTCGGGTAGGTTTCGATTTTCTCCATTCGAAGAATCTCCTCCAGACCTTCCTTCACCTGAGCGAAAACCGGACACTTTCCGGTCAGCGCTTCTACTTTTTTCAGCGGGAAAAAGAACTCCGCACCGGATATTTCTTCATCCGAAAAGTATCCCAGACATACATCTCCCAGTTCCGGAACCTTAATATCGCCTTTGCTCTCCTCTTCGATTCGATTCGGGAGGAAATACTGACATTCCTTCCGGAAGAATGCATTGTAGCTCACGTCTACCCAGGAACCCGGTACAATTCGCTGAATTGCGAAATGGTCATAGTAGCCCTTCGTTGCGGCGCTAATGAAACTGCATACTTCGTTGTACGCATAATCCGGCCGAAGCTCCAGTACAATCTTCTTTCCATTGTTAAGCGTTATCGTTGCTGTAGGATTTTTCATAGCCTTCCTCCTTACACAATCTGCACTTCTTTTCTAAGAATTATATTATTGCGTCACACGCTTGTCGAATAAATATGTTATTATTGTGATGAAAGAATGGTGTGAATTTCACCTTATTTTTTCCTCTAAGTAAAAAGAACCGGCAAATTGTACCGATTCAAATGCTTTTCGTCAACAAATTCAGCAATTTTTTATATTTTTAGGAAAATATTCATTTGGAGATTCGTCATGAATAATATCTGTCAACACGTTGGAAATCAAATCAAAAAGTATCGCAAGATGCGGGGACACACCCTTTCGGAGTTCGCCGCAAGAATCAACAAGAGTGTCTCCACCGTTTCGAAGTACGAAAGCGGCACCATTTCCATTGATATTCTTACGCTATCCGAAATCGCTCAGGCCCTGGAAGTTACCATTGAACAGCTTCTTCCCACCTCGGAGGGAAATAACAAGGAACGTTTCTTTGAAGCACCGGCTCAAATAGATTCCAGAAATTTCTTTATGCGCCAGAACCTCTACTACATGTACTACTTCTTTCCACCGGAAAAGAAATCGGTGCAGGATGGCGTCGCCATTTCTGCCATCGAAATTCAGCGAAATTCCGATGCCATGGATGATGTCTGTCTGTACAACGAGTGCCTGAATCCGAAGGAAAACTACAAAGACTGCAAGTTCGTCTATCGGGGAAAGATGCTTTGTTACGATTTCATCACCTACTTCATGCTGGAGAACCTGTACCACGTGGGATGTCACGACTACATCTGCGCCAAAGTCCCTTTCAGTCACGCACACACAACCACCGGATTATATGTAGGTATTTCGGAGTCCATTCGAAATCCGGCGGCCACTCGCATCATCATCTCCGACACCCTAATTGATGTCACGGAGGATATGATTCAGAAGATGACGCTGAACACCCGGGAAACCAAGCAGGATTTCGTAAAGTACAATTCCCTGATTGCCCGGTAACCCTTGCTCAAGCAAAAAGCGTGACCGCTACACTCTCGCGGTCACGCTTTTCTAATTATTCGGTTTATTGGGGTGATACGAAATTTCTTTTACCGTAGCACGCCAAAGTACAGGATTACCAACACGCCCAGAGCGATTCGGTACCAGCCGAAAGGCTTGAAATCGTGCTTTCGGATGTAGGAAAGCAGGAATTTGATGATGAACAGGGAGATGACGAATGCGGTGAGCATTCCCACCCCCAGAATCAGGTATTCCATGTGGGTGTACAGGAAGCCGTTCTTCAAGAGCTTCAGCAGGCTTGCGCCGGCCATGACCGGAATTGCCAGAATGAAGGTGAAGTTAGCGGCTGCGGAACGGGATACGCCGATCATCAGTCCGCCCAGGATGGTGGCGCCGGAGCGGGATGTACCCGGGAACACGGCGGCGATGACCTGGAACAGGCCGATGAGGAAGGCTTCTTTGTAGGTGATGTCCTTCATGCTTTCGGTCTTCGGCGCTCTATCCGAGTTTCGGTTCTCGATGACGATAAAAGCAATTCCCACCAGAATCAACATCACCGACACCACGAACCAGTTGTAGAAGTGGGCGTTCAGCCAGTCGTCGAAAGCCACGCCAATGATGGCCGCTGGCAGGCAGGCCACGATGGTTTTGCCCCACAGATTCAGCACGTTTTTGTCCAGACGAATCTTCTTCTCCGGATTGACCGCGTGCTTGCCCTCTACGATGACCCGCTTGAGGGGCCAGATTTCACTCCAGTACAGGATGACCACCGCCAGAATGGCGCCTAGCTGAATAACCACCAGGAACGTATCCCAGAAAGCATCCGACACCTGCATCTTAACAAACTCATCGAGCAGAATCATGTGGCCGGTGCTGCTGACCGGGAGCCACTCGGTGATTCCCTCCACGATACCGAACAGTATCGCTTTGATAATTTCAAACATGTGGTACCTCTTTTCTTTTTTCTCTAAAAATAAAATCAGACGGGATTTAAATCACGTCCGACTCTGCTACCTTATTCATTCTGCGTGCGATTTCCAAGGGATTCCTCTGAACAACCCAAAGAATCGCTGGTGCGCCCGGCGAGATTCGAACTCGCGACCTTCACATTCGGAGTGTGCTACTCTATCCCCTGAGCTACGGGCGCAAGAAGTGGTTTATATAAAACCACTTTGTTATTGTATCAGATTTCCGTGGGAAAAACTACCCCTCAATTCCATTAATTCGGTCTAATTCTTCCGGATCCGGCATGGACTGCATGGCTTCCAGCACGGTCTGGAACAGGTCCTGCAGTTCCCAGCCCAGCATTTCCGCACCTTTGCGGATCACGTCTCGGCTGCATCCAGCGGCAAAGCGCTTGTCTTTGAATTTCTTTTTGACCGACTTGACGTCCATATCCTGGCAGCTGTGGGATGGCCGCAGAATAATGGCCGCGCCAATGAGGCCTGTCAGTTCGTCTGCCGCATAGAGGAATTTCTCCATCTCGCAATTCGGCTCCACGTCTGCACAGAGACCATATCCGTGGCTACAGATGGCGTGTACCATCTCCTCCGGCGCATCAATCTCTGCCAGCAGCTCCGGTGCTTTCTTGCAGTGTTCTTCCGGCCACTTCTCGAAGTCTACATCGTGCAGAAGGCCACACAGTCCCCAGAACTCCGGATCCTCCCCAATCTTCTCCGCGTAGTATCTCATGACCCCTTCCACGGTTACCGCATGGTGCTGATGGAACGGTTCCTCGTTGTACTTCGTAAGAAGTTCCCAGGCTTCTTCTCTTGTCACATTACTCATGTCCAATACCTCCTTAGTATGTGTTATATCGATTATACAACAAAACGTTCGCTGGTTCACGAAATTAAAAAACTCCCCCTGGGAATGCCGGATTCCCTGGGGAGTTTGATTCAATACTTCTATATCGCTGCTAAGTTACTGCGCAAAGGCAATCAGATATGCACCGATTCCCACCGCCACAGATACTACACCCGTCACTATCACCTTGATTGGTTTTGGAATTGAACGTTCCTGAATGTATTGAACGAATAACGCTGCAGCGCTTCCCACTATCCATACGATGAAGAATACAATCACACTATTTCTATGCGCGGAGTAGGCTATCGCCGCTGCGCAGACCGCCATAGAAAGTAGGGAAATTATTGTATTATCTTTTTTCATAGTAACCTCTATTTTTCAAATACAAACAAATACTCGTGTCCGATTAGAAGAAAATTATATTTAATACTATTGGTTTTCCAGTATCCCGTTGCTCTACAGTTGTGCTGTTCTTTAATGATCAGTTCTTTAAGTCTGAATCCTGCTTCTTGAAATATTTTCATCACATCAAAAGACATCGGTATCATATGTCCTTTCTGTCTTGTATCACCCATGAGCACCGCACAAAACTTATCTTTTTTCAGGACACGATAGCTTTCTGTCGCAACTTTTTTCATTTCTTTCAGAAAGTCTTTCACCTTTAAGTGCGATAGGTCACCTTCTATATCTTCACTATATTTAATTATGTTGGCATAAGGTGGATGTGTGCATATCAAATCAATACTTTCATCTTTTATGAAGTTTAGATTTCTTGCATCTCCTTTGCACAACCGAACTTTGCCATTTGCTCCCTCATGCTCAAAATCAATTTTTTCTCTACATCTCTCTAACGCAGCATCATTTACATCAACACCAATAATATTTCTATTCAACAACTTTGCTTCTACTAAAGTAGTTCCGCCGCCAGCAAATTGATCCAAAACCAAATCATTTTCCTTTGAATACCTTAGCATGATGTTTCGTGGAATGTATGGAGACCAGTTACCTCTCCATTTCGCATCGTGGGTCGCCCAATCACCTCTGTTCGGAAAACTCCACACAGTTGTCATTTCTAATTCGAAATTGTCTGGCTCCCATTTCGTTATTTTCTTTTTTGTCATTAAATAAAAATCCTTTCCATTATGCCGTCTTCTAAATCACGGATATTATATATATGCTGTAACACATCAAACGTTTCCTCAAGATTGTTTCTAGCACTTATCCAACCTTTTCCATCGGTAAACCATACAAATGTAAATCCAGCAGTTGTATCTGCTTCAAGTGCAAGAGTTTTATAACTACGAGCTGTTTCGTTCAATTTGCTTCCCCCACTGCCATAGAAGTTTGTTTCAATGCCATACACCATACTATCTGTTTTCACAACAAAATCAAATCTCTTTTCTGTCTTTCCTTGATTTGAAATTGCAGAAAGATCAATGCCCCATTTGTCAGTAATTTCGTGAATATACATTTCTTTAAAGTAGTTTTCATTCTTCTCAAAGTGGGCTTT
>JBNMGJ010000122.1:0-5575 GCA_050872185.1 Mogibacterium sp. | reverse complement strand
TGCGGTTTAGATTTAAAAGAAAGAACATGGAAACCGCGCGGAGAACGCTTGGTTTCATCAGGAGCATGGAGATTAAATGGAGAAGGAAGAGAACGTAAAAGATCGAATTATTCGCACATCTTGGAATCTGTTTTCGAAGAAGGGGTTTGAGAAAACAACCTTGAATGATATTATTACCGGCGCGGAGATTTCGAAGGGAACTTTTTATTATTATTTTCGCAGTAAGGACACATTACTGAACACATTATCTGTTATATTTGATGAAGAGTACCAGAGTGTGGAGGAGAGAATGCCAGAGAATCTGGATTCTTTCGAGAAGCTGATGTACCTGAACTACGAGATTCACACTTACATTGGAGAGAATTTCGATTACCGTCTGATTGCCAATCAGTATGCGGCTCAGCTGACGAAGGAGGATGCATCCAATCTTTTGGACAAGAACCGTTACTATTTCACCATATTAACCCGGATTATTGACGAGGGACAGCGGAATGGCGAGCTGCGGGATGATTTTACCGTCAGCGAGATGGTCAAGCTGTACAGCCTGTGCGAACGTGCTTTGGTGACGGATTGGTGCATGAACAACGGTGGGTACTCGTTAGGTGAATACAGTAAGAAAATGATGCCCCTTCTGTTCGGTCAATTCCGGAAGAAGAAATAGCGGCATCGGATGTAAAGGAGTGCTATGTACTACAGAAATAACAGTAACCTCGGATGTTTTATATTGATTTTATGCATACTTCTGTTCTTTGCAGGCGTTCTGCACCTGTTGCTATCACCGGCGTTCTGGTTGCTTGTGGCAGTTCTGGCAGTAATTTCGTGGGTTCAAAATGCCTGGAGACGAAGACATGGATCCGATGAAGGAAGAAATTCTTCAGATTCCGACTACACGGAAGGTACGGATGATCCGGAACGCATTGAAGAAGTCTATGAGACCAATGTGGTAGACGTGGACGATGTAGAGGTTACCAAAGATTAAGATGAAAGGAATGCGAAAGAGTGCATAGAATGGCATGTGGATAGGATGCCATTCTATTTTTGCATTCTATTTCCAAAAAGTTTGTTAAAAAATTGAACAAACTTTTTGGAGGTGTTATAATATCATTATAAATTTGAATTTTTTGAAAACGGAAGGTAATTGATATGACACAGGAAGAACGAATCGACATGCTGTCAAATATCGCCAACGGTCTTTCGAAGGTAATGGGAAGTGAGACCGAAGTGGCGGTACATGACCTGAAAGAAATGAAATTAAGCTATGTGGCCAACGGATATATTACGGAACGGCAGGCAGGCTGTGCTTTGGATGAGGATGTCAGCAAATCCATCGAGAAGCTTTCCGACGAGGACGGCCATCTGGTGGGATACGAAAGCCGCACCACCAAGGGAAAGAAGCTGAGGGCTTCCCACATGCTGTTTCGCGATGAGAAGGGCGAGCCGGCAGCCATGCTTTGCATTAACCAGGATACAGCCACTATGGACAGTATCGTGCAGTATCTAGAAAATTCCATTCGGATTCATGTACACGAAGATGCGGAAGAAGATTTAGTCCTAGGGGGCGATGATTACGTGCAGAAGATGACCCAGGAGGTCATTCTGAAAACTGCAGAGGAAATGAATCCGGCGGAGCTAGCTACGAAGGACGGAAAGATTGAGCTTCTGCGGAGACTGAGAAAGCAAGGAGTTTTCAACGTGAAGGACATCATTCCTTTCGTCTGCAAAGTGATTTCTGTGTCACAGGCAACCCTGTACAATTATCTGAGAGATCTTCGGAATGAGGAGAGTCTTGAGCCGATAGAGCGACTCAAAGTAAAATAACAAGAGGAGACAGAATAACTATGGAAAAGTACAATCTGCTTACGTACAAAGAGCGTAAGGGTTCCGATTCCGTCAAATGGGACACGTTAGAGGAGAAATTCGGCAAGGAGGATTTGCTAGCAGCCTGGGTGGCGGATATGGATATTGAAGCACCGGAATGCGTGAAAAATGCCCTTCAGAATTACGTGAACTACAATGTATACGGGTACTACGCCGTTCCGGCTTCTTTTACCGAATCCTTCATCAACTGGATGAGAGAACACCACGGATATGAGGTGAATCCCCTGTGGATTCGATACACGCCGGGAGTGGTGCCTGCCATCTACTGGATTATTCAGATGCTGACGGAAATCGAAGATTCTGTAGCAATCATGTCACCGGTATATTATCCTTTCGCCAATGCGATTCGGGATACATCCAGAACCCTGGTGGACGTTCCACTCCAGAAGGATGAGCTGGGACGGTACCAGATGGATTTAGAAGCATTCGAAGAGACCATTCATCGGAAAGATGTAAAAGTATTTATTCTCTGTTCCCCCCATAATCCGGCGGGCCGGGTATGGAGCGAAGAGGAGCTCCGAAGTGTGCTTGACATCTGCCGTAAGAACGGAGTCTACGTGATTTCCGATGAGATTCATCACGACCTCATTATGCCGGGGAAGAAACACGTGACGGCGGCTACGGTGGGAGATTACGACAGCATTCTGATTACTTTGACCTCCGCTTCCAAGACGTTTAACCTGGCGGCTTGCCAGAACGCCATGGCGGTAATTCCCAACGATGCACTTCGGGCAAAATTTGATGCCATGACTCGGAAAATCAAGGTACGGAACGGAAGCAGCTTTGGTTACATTGCTTACGAGGCCGCATTCCGTGAAGGGAGCGAATGGCTAGCGCAGCTAAACCAGCTGATTTACGATAATTACCAGATTCTCCAGAAAGGGTTGAAGCAGAAGCTTCCAGAGGCAGTGGTGTCACCGCTGGAGGGAACCTACCTGGCATGGGTGGATCTCGGTGCGTATCTGGAAGATTTAGATACCGAGCGGACCCTTCGGGATGTATGTAATCTGGCAGTGGACCTGGGTGAATGGTTCGGCCGGAATAAGTACGAGAATTTCATTCGGGTGAACCTGGCTACCTCTCCGGATAATGTGAGACAGATGGTGGCAAGATTGGATCGGATTAATCGGTTAATGGAAAGATAGATAGTGAGGAATATATGGGGGACTCAGTGAATTTAACCAGGAAGCGGCTGATTGTGCTGCTTCGATATCTTTATAATATGACGGACGAAGATCATCCGGTATCCACACCGGATTTAATGGAGATGCTGACGGAAAATGGCATTCCCACGAACCGAAAGACGTTGATGACGGATTTGGAATTTCTGTCAGATGAAAATTCTCCTTATGACATTATTGAGGTGCGGGGAAAGCCGAATCGATATTTCTGGGGCAGCCGGACTTTCGAGAAATCGGAACTGAATCTGCTGATTGACGCCGTATCCTCGGCCAAGTTCATCACGGAGAAGAAGAGTCGGAAACTGATTGAAAAGCTGGAGAGCTTTGTTTCCGTTAGTCAGCGGGAGGAACTGGCAAGAAGGTATGCCCAGAATGCCACGGTGAAGGCTGCCAATGAGTATATCTACTACAACATCGATATTATTCAGACTGCCATCAGCCAGGAGCACATGATTGAATTCCAGTATTACGAGTACAATGCTCGGAAGGAACAGGTGCTTCGAGGAAATGGTGAAGTGTATCGTCTAAGTCCTTACGAAACTTTCTGGAACGATGGATTCTACTACGTCATCGGTTGGTCGGACAAGCACCAGAACATCTCCTCCTTCCGCATTGATCGGATGAAGCAGGTGCAGGAGCTGAAAGAGAAGAGTGCTCAGAAGCCGGCGGACTGGGACGGTGATGAGTACAACCGGAAGATTTTTGAAATGTTTCGAGGCAAAGAGGCGAAAGTCACCCTCCGGTGTCAGAACTCCCTGATGAAGTACGTTATCGATCGATTTGGCAAGGAGGTCACCACTACGATTGTAGACGAGGGGCATTTCTTGGCCATTGTAGATGTATCCCTGAGTCCGAATTTCTATTCTTGGATATTCCGGTTCAACGGAGGAATTCGGATTGTAGCGCCTACATCGGTAAAAGAAGATTACAGAGCCATGATTGAAAGAACTCTGGAAGAGGGATTCTAGGGTTCGTTGGAAACGGAGGCATTCAAAAAGCTGTTTTTAGCAGATTCGCTAAAAACAGCTTTTTTCGTATGGGAATTCCGGCAAAGTAGTTATTGCAAAAAACTACAGAATGGTTCCGCCACCGACCACATAATCTCCGTCGTAGAGGACGACAGATTGACCGCTGGTGATGGCTCGCTGGGGTTCATCGAAAATAATGTGAGCCGTATCGGGCCCAGTCGGTACAATGGTGGCATCGGCTTCTTTGTGCTTATAACGGATGCGCGCCTTGGCCCGGATGTCCCCGGTCGGGGGATCCATGGCAATCCAATTGAACTCGCCTGCGTCGAATTCTCGGGTGAACAAATCCTGATTATCTCCCAGAACCACCTGATTCTGGTCCATATCCAGCCGCTGCACGTACATCGGCTTTTTGAGCGCTAAGCCCAGTCCTTTTCGCTGACCGATGGTGTAGTGGATGATGCCCTTGTGCTCGCCCAGAATGTTACCCTCTTGATCTACAAAATGACCGGATGGGTATTTTCGATTCGTGTACTGTTCGATGAACCCTGCGTAGTCCCCATCAGGAATGAAACAAATATCCTGACTATCGTGCTTGGCGGCGTTGATGAATCCCTGTTCCTCCGCAATCCGCCTTGTTTCCGTCTTGTGAAGACCGCCCAGTGGAAAGAGGGTTCGGGATAGCTGATCCTGGGTCAGGGAATAGAGAACATAGCTCTGATCCTTGCTGAGATCCACGGATTTCTTCAGAAGGTAACGACCGGTAGCGTTGTCCTTCTCGATGATGGCATAGTGACCGGTGGCGATGTAATCCTGATCAATTTCTTTTCCCGCCGCATACAGGTGGTCGAATTTCAAGTAGCGGTTGCATTCGATGCAAGGATTTGGCGTCCGGCCGTGCTCATAGGCATCGATGAATCGCTGGATAACCTCCTTCTCGAACTCTGCCCGGAAGTCATAGACCAGGTAGTAGATATCCAGCTTGTTGGCTACGCTGACCGCATCGTTAATGCTTTCCAGACTGCAGCAGGTCTTGGCACTGCTGAGGCCGATGGTTTCGTTATCATAGAGCCGCATGGTGACACCGGTGGTTTCGTATCCTTGTTCCCGGATAAGGTATGCAGCCACGCTGCTGTCCACACCACCGGACATAGCGACCAGTACTTTCTTAGGCATGTGTCTCAAATGCTCCCTTCAATATCTTTATATGCACACATTATATCACAGAATCATGGTATAATTATCTATAATACATTAAAATACCATTCCGGTAGGCATTTTGCAAGGAAATTGGCAAATGAAAAATTTATCTAGAAATATCAAGAAGAGGTAACACTATGGAACGTTCCGAAATAATCCGAATCAGGGATTTGCAGAATCAGTATTTCTTAAGCGGAAAGACTCTGGATGTGAAGCATCGAATTTCCGCACTTAAGACCTTGAAGGTAGGCATAAAGCGATATGAGGATGAGCTTTGCCAGGCGCTGCAGGCAGACCTGGGAAAGAGTGCATACGAGAGCTTCATGTGCGAAATCGGCATGGTATATG
>JBNMGJ010000202.1:0-3367 GCA_050872185.1 Mogibacterium sp. | reverse complement strand
GGGCCGGCCGGACCCTTTCGATTAACGAAGATTTGCTTATTCCGCCTGTGTTTTCGTTCACTCGCGGCCGCCCGTGGGCCTGCCCGGGCCTTTTGATTAACGAAGATTTGCTTATTTCGCCTGGGTTTTCGTTAACTCGCGGCCGCCCGGGAAAAACGTAATGAACCAAAAAACGGAGACGCTGCATTTATTCAAACTGCAACATCTCCATTTTTCTAATCACTAGCCACTAGCCACTACTCACTGACTACTAGCCACTATTTCTGCATGTACTCGTCCATGTTAGCTGCGGCCAGCTTGCCGGCACCCATAGCCTTGATAACGGTGGCTGCACCGGTAACTGCGTCTCCGCCTGCGAATACACCTTCTCTGGTGCAAGCGCCGGTTTCGTCGTCAATCTTGATTCCGCCACGCTCGTTCTCGTCCAAACCTTCGGTGGTGTCTACAATCAGCTTGTTGAGGCTGGTACCCAGTGCCATGATAACACCGTCTACATCGATGGTGAACTCCGAACCTTCGATAGCAACCGGTCTACGACGTCCGGAAGCATCTGGCTCGCCCAGCTCCATCTTGATGCATTCAATCTGCTTTACGTAGTTGTTCTCATCGCCCAGGATACGAACCGGGTTGTTGAGCAGATGGAACTGAATGCCCTCTTCCTCTGCGTGCTCAATTTCCTCGGCTCTTGCCGGCATCTCGTCACGGCCTCTACGATAGATAACGTGAACATCTGCCCCCATTCTCTTCGCACATCTTGCCGCATCCATGGCAACGTTACCGCCGCCTACAACAGCAACCTGCTTGTGCTTCTTGATTGGGGTGTCGTACTCGTCTAGATAACCCTTCATCAGGTTGATTCTGGTCAGATACTCGTTGGCAGAATATACGCCTACCAGGTTCTCACCTTCGATGTTCATGAACTTCGGCAGACCTGCGCCGGTTCCTACGAATACGGCATCGTATCCTTCATCGAAGAGATCCTGGATATCCAGGGAACGACCTATAACTACGTTGTGGTAGAAAGTAACGCCCTTCTTTCTCAGGGTGTCGATTTCGTAAGCAACGATGTCCTTCGGCAGACGGAATTCTGGAATTCCGTATACCAGTACGCCGCCTTCTTTGTGAAGACTCTCGAATACGGTTACTTCATAACCCTTGTTCACCAGGTCTCCTGCAGCGGTCAGTCCTGCAGGACCTGCACCGACGATGGCTGCCTTCTTTCCATTCTTCGGAATTTCTTTAACCCCATCGTTTCCGATGTGATTTCTGTGCCAGTCGGCAACGAAACGCTCCAGTCGGCCGACTGCCACTGGCTCGCCCTTAATGCCGCGAACGCACTTGCCTTCGCACTGGGTTTCCTGTGGGCATACACGGCCGCAGATTGCTGGCAGTGAGTTGGTAGAAGTGATGACTTCATATGCACCGGCGAAATCTCCCTCCACAACCTTGGCAATTAATTCCGGAATCCGGACATTCACCGGACATCCGTTGACACACGGTTTATTTTTACAATTCAGGCAACGCTGTGCTTCGTTCACAGCCATTTCTTCTGTGTATCCCAGAGCTACCTCTTTGAAGTTCTTGTTTCTGACATCCGGTTCCTGAGATGGCATCGGTGTCTTGGTCATCTGATTATTCATAATGTCTTACACCTCCTGTCAGTCTGCACACGTGCTCGCGCTCTTCCTTCTCTTCCTCGTGGTAGTATGCGTTACGAGCAATCAGCACGTCCCAATCTACCGAAGCGGCATCGAATTCCGGTCCGTCTACACAGACATACTTGGTTTCGCCGTCGATGGATACACGGCATCCACCGCACATTCCGGTACCATCGATCATCAGTGCCGTCAGAGATGCAATGGTCTTGATGCCATAAGGCTTGGTCACCTCGTTGACGAACTTCATCATGATTGGAGGTCCTACAGTGATTACCTCATCGTAGTCGTTACCGGCCTTGATCAGCTCCTCCAGCTTGGTGGTGGTAAAGCCCTTCTCTCCCGCCGTTCCATCATCCGTCATCAGATAGAAGTTATCTACTGCAGCTTCGAACTCATCCTTGAGGACAATCAGCTCCTTAGTCTTGAATCCGGAAACCATGTCTACCTGAACGCCTTCGTCGGCCAGGCCCTTTGCCACCGGATAAGCCAGGGCGTTACCGGTACCTCCGCCTACTACGCAGACCTTCTTCAGACCCTCCATGTGGGTTGGCTTGCCCAGAGGTCCTACTACATCGGCAATGTAGTCACCCTCTTCCAGCTGGGACAGCAGCATGGTGCTTCTTCCTACCGCCTGGAAAATCAGAGTAACCGTTCCGGTCTCCTTATTGGTTCCAGCCATGGTAATCGGAACTCTTTCTCCGTATTCGTCCACACGGAAAATGATGAACTGACCTGGCTTTGCCTTCTTTGCAACGAACGGTGCTTCGAATTCAATCCAGAACATGTCGTGGCTGAGTTGTTTCTTCAGTACAATCTTATGCATCTGTAACTCCTTCCTCTTGTAAAAATAATTTATTACGTGCAGCAACTGCCGGCGATGCTATACCTCGTCGTGAAGTCGCTGTGTAATTCTGCGTTTTGCCGGATCCTTGGCTCTTCTGTACAGAACGAACCGGCGACCGATGGCCTGTACGAACTCCGCGTGGAGCTCCGTCGCAACCTGGTTGGCCGTCTCCTTGGCATCCAGCTCTGCCCCCTCCTGAATTGCAACTTTCAGAAGTTCGTTGGCAGTCAGATACTCGTCAATGGTGGTTTTTACCGTGTCGGTTAGGCCCGCTCTTCCGATAATCACCGCCGGATCACTGGTCTGCGCCAGCTTTTTCAAAAAACTTCTCTGCTTTCCTGTCAGCATTCTTTTCCTCCAGAATCATTTTTTCTTTACTTACCTTATACTATTTACCCTATACTTACGTTAAATCTCTTTGTCCTCAACCTCTTCTTGCGATACTTGCGCTTCCGGATATGCCGGAATGGTCTCATTCTTCAAACGGCTGTAGTAGGAACGGGTCTGATAAAGCGCCGCCACTGGGTTGTGTCCCATCACTCGATCCTTGGTCACCAAAGTGGTGCACAGCGCATCCGCGTATTTGTAAAACAGACTGTCATGACCGACGCACAATCCCACAACTACGTTGAAATCCGTCTTCTCCCGGTTAAGAAGCTTCGCCTGCAGAATCGGATTGCACATTACGCCTCCGGTAATCTCCGTATCCTTCTCCGGAACTCCCACTCGCGTCTTATCGAAAGAGCCCACCTTGCACAGTGCTCCGTAGACTTCGAATCCGTTCTTTCTGAGAATCTGCGCAAAAATTCGGCTTTCCTCAATGAGTCCCACGCAAGTAGCAATACCAATCTTATGGTACCCCATG
>JBNMGJ010000207.1:0-3230 GCA_050872185.1 Mogibacterium sp. | reverse complement strand
GAGCCACGCCCACCGACATGTTGGCGCTGTGAAACAGGGGAATCTGCCGGGCCGCTTCCGCCAACATCACCTGTTCGTCCTCGGTCTGTCCCGTGGTGGCCACTACCACCGGCAGGTTCCGCTGGGTGCAGTATGCCAGCAGGTCTTTGGTTCCCAGGTGGTGGGAGAAATCGATGACCACGTCCGCGTCTCCCTGGAAATCCTCCAGCCGTGTCATCCCCTCTGGGGCCGATACGTCGGCCAGAGCGGCGATTTCCAAATCCTCGGTATCCTCAATAATTTCTGTCAGGATGCGCCCCATGTGCCCCGACGCTCCGTTCACGATGATTTTCATAACAAGCTCCTTCTCTATTCGCGCTCTATTCACACTTAATGAATTCGGCAGAGCCGGATGACTCTGCCGAACGAGTTTTCTTTTAGCAAATGGATCGCTGGATACCCCAGAACCTATACGTCCAGGCCCGCTTCTCTCATGGCGTTCAGCAGTCTCTGGTGGTTGGCGTCCTCCATCTGATACATCGGCGAGCGGATAATCGGGTCGCAGAAGCCCAGATCTGCCATGGCTGCTTTTACCGGAATTGGGTTAACCTCACAGAACAGTGCGGAAACCAGCTCGCTGTAACGGCACTGAAGCTCCGCGGCTCCCGCCACGTCCCCGGCCAGCATGCGCTGCGCGATTTCCACGGTCTCCGCCGGAATCACGTTGGAAAGCACGGAAATGCAGCCTTTGGCGCCCATGGACATGATTGGCACAATCTGATCGTCGTTGCCGGAGTACATGGTGAGCTTGTCCCCCACCAAAGCCTGGGTTTTCACAATCTTGGAAATGTTGCCGTTGGCCTCCTTGATGGCGACGATGTTCGGAATTTCCGCCAGCTCCACGTAAGTCTCCGGCTCGATGTTGACGCCGGTGCGGGACGGCACGTTGTACACGATAATCGGCGCCGTGCTGGCCTCCGCGTACTCCCGGTACATGCGAACCAGGCCCTTCTGGGTGGCTTTGTTGTAGTACGGCGTTACCACCAGGCAGGCGTCCGCCCCCACTTCACAAGCGTAACGGGTCAGCTGCAGGCCGTAAGCCGTGTCATTGCTGCCGGTGCCGGCAATCACCGGAACCCGGTGGTTCACCCGCTCTACCGCGTAGCGAATGCACTCTTTGTGTTCCGCATCCGTCAGCGTGGAGCCCTCGCCCGTCGTGCCACAGATAACCAAAGCATTAATGCCCTTCTCAATCTGCCAATCAATTAGCCGCCCCAGCTGCTCGTAGTTGACGCCATCTTCCGTCATCGGTGTAATCAGCGCCGTTGCAATTCCTTCAAAAATCGGTTCCATCATCTCTCGTCCTCCTCAAATTCAGCGTTCAAACCAATTGTTCTACGTTCCATTGAGATTCCCCATCCTGTAAAAAAGGCAGCGAACGGAGTTCGCTGCCTGATAACATTCGTCTAAGACTTCCGGCAAATCCGCCCTTTCGGGCTGCCACGGTCATCGATTTGCTAACTGCCCTTCTCGAATTCCGGAAATCGACTGGTATCAAGGATAGCACTCCGCATATACATGCGACAGTCAGAGGAATCTTGTTTCCCCTGCCCGGAAAAACCGGCCTGCAGTTCCGGTTAACCTCGGCGCCTGCGCCTTTCGCCGTCCCAGCTCTGCAAAGCCTCAGGAACGGGTACTCTTCACATAACGCACCTCTATCTCAATATTGTTTTAAGAATATAACCATGTTACACGCCTTCGGAATGGATGTCAACCAGAAATTAATGCGAACTCATAAAAAATATTAATATTTTTAGAGAAATCGACAAATTGTATAGGATCGCGTACAGAAACAGGATTCCATCCGCGCTGTCTGAGGCCTACGTTGACGGCCAGGGCGCCTGTGATTAACGAAATTCTGTCTATTTCCCTAAGATTTTCGTTAACCTGCGGCCCCCCGAGGGCCGGCCGGGCCCCTTTGATTAACGAAGTTCTGCCTATTTCCCTAGGATTTTCGTTAACCTGCGGCCCCCCGAGGGTCGGCTGGGCCCTTTTGATTAACGAAATTCTGCCTATTTCCCTAGGATTTTCGTTAACCTGCGGCCCCCCGAGGGTTGGCCGGGCCCTTCCGATTAACGAAATTCTGCCTATTTCCCTAAGATTTTCGTTAACCTGCGGGCCCCCCGAGGGCTGGCCAGGGTCCCTTGGTTCACGAAGGTTGGTGGTTTCCCCATAGTATTTGTGGTAGAATAAGCCCATCCAAGGTCACCATGACCGCATCATCTCAAAGCAATACAGCGAGGTACCCATTTGGAACGAAGTCTCGAAACCGTGCTGGGCATTCTTCTATCCAAGAATGTTATCGTCAGCGGAACTTACATATTAATTACTTTTATCATTGTTGGAATTCTGAACCACATCTCCAAGAAGTACCGGGATCGGATTGACGAGAAAGACATCCGCCTCCGGGCCTTTGTGCGGAACGTGTTCAACAGCATCAAGGGCGTGGTGCTGGTCATCTGCGTATTTGCCGTTCTTCAGGCCAACGACATCAACATCACTTCCATGATTACCGGCGTGGGCGTCATCAGTGCCATCGCCGGCCTTGCGATGCAGGATTTCTTCAAGGACATCATCATGGGTGTTCACATCGTCAACGACCACTCCATCGTCATCGGTGAAGTGGTGGAAATCAACGGCATCGAAGGCATCGTCTTGAGCTTTTCCCTGATGACCACGGTTCTTAAGGATCTGAACACCGGCAACACGGTGACCATGTGCAACCGAAATATCACCCAGGTTTCCAAAGTGGCGGGAGTCTACGACATCGACCTTTCTCTCGCCTACAAAGAGGACCCGGACCGCATCCGGGAGATTTTCACCAAAGCCGCCCGGGACATCGCCAAGAACAAAGCCATCACTCGCGCGGAGTACCTGGGAATCCAGCGCTACGAGGATTCCGGCGTCATCTACCGAATTCGCTTCTACTGCTCCCCGAAAGTCCACTGGCCTATGTGGCGGGCTGCCATGGCAATCGTACAGAAGTACATCATCGCCGCCAACTTGGAGATTCCGTATCCCCAGCTGGACGTGCACAGCCGAGAGAATTCCTAGGATTCCCCCGGACACCTTATTGTAAAAAGAACCGGAGCAGCGCCCGTACCGACCGAAAGGTCAAGGCACGGGTGCTGCTCCTTTTTTTACCGCTTCTATTTCCGTTTAATTCTTAAGTGCTGTAATCGGCACCACGT
>JBNMGJ010000086.1:0-7440 GCA_050872185.1 Mogibacterium sp. | reverse complement strand
TTCTGACTCAGTCCCGGGCACATATTATAGATAATACTTTCGCTGCACTGGAAGGTGCTAAGAGTGCAGTAGTTCACCTCTACAACTCCACATCGGTGGCACAGAGAGAACAGGTATTCCGCAAATCCAAGGAGCAGATTAAGCAGATTGCCATTGACGGCGCTACGCTGATGAACGAATACGCTGCAAAGTATCCGGGAACTAATTTCATCTTCGAATACTCTCCGGAAAGCTTCACCGGTACTGAACCGGAATATGCACTGGAGGTCAGCAATGCGGTAATCGATATCTGGAACCCAACTCCGGAACATCCGATGATTCTGAACCTGCCGGCAACAGTTGAAATGTCTTCCCCTCATGTATACGCAAATCAAGTGGAATACATGCACAAGAACATTCACAACAGAGACGGTGTTCGCATTTCCCTGCACCCTCACAACGACCGTGGAACCGGAGTTGCAGATGCGGAACTGGGACTTCTGGCCGGTGCCGACCGAATCGAGGGAACACTCTTCGGAAACGGAGAGCGTACTGGTAATGCCGATATCATCACAATTGCCATGAATATGTACACCCACGGTGTAGAAACCGGTCTGGACTTCTCCAATATGCCGGAAATCGTCGATGCATATGAAGAATTCACACGCATGACCGTTGGACCAAGACAGCCATATGCCGGTGAGCTGGTATTCGCTGCATTCTCTGGATCTCACCAGGATGCAATTTCCAAGGGCATGAACTGGAGAAAGGAAAAGGATCTCTATCAGTGGACCGTTCCATATCTTCCAATTGATCCACACGATGTGGGAAGAAGATACGACGGCGACGTTATTCGTATTAACAGCCAGTCCGGCAAGGGTGGCGTGGCATACATTCTGGAACAAAACTTTGGACTGGACCTGCCGAAGGATATGCGTGCCGAAGTAGGCTACATGATGAAGGATATTTCCGACAAGCATCACGAAGAACTGTCCCCACAGGAAATTATGGATTACTTCTCGGAAGAGTACATCAACGACTTCACTCCACTGGACATTACCGATGCCACCTTCAACCACTACTCCTCTACTAAGGAAGAGAATCTGTACAACGTGAAGATGCGTGTGGTTATCCACGATGAAGTTTTCCACCTGGATGGAGAAGGCAACGGACGTCTGGATGCGGTTCGGGATGCGCTCACCAAGACGAAATACGATATTAAATACGATTTCATCACCTACTCCGAGAACGCCATGACCGTCGGTTCCAACTCTAAGGCCGCATCTTACGTATGCATCGCCGACGAAGAAGGAAAGAAATACTGGGGCGTTGGAACCCAGCCGGACATCATCCTGGCTACTGTGAACGCTCTGGTCAGCGCAATTAACAGAATGAACAAAGTGAAGAAATTCATGTAATAATAGGAGGAAAATTTCTTGAATTACAATATTGCAGTTGTTCCGGGCGATGGTATCGGCCCGGAGGTTGTCGGCGAAGCCATCCGAGTACTGAATGCCGTCGGCAAGAAATATGGTCACACATTCAATTACAACACCGTCCTCGCCGGCGGTGCTGCAATTGATGAATACGGGGAATGCCTTCCAGCTTCCACCGTACAGGCATGCAAAGAAAGCGATGCCGTTCTGCTAGGTGCCGTAGGCGGGCCGAAGTGGGATCACGTTCCAGGCGATCAGCGTCCAGAACGGGCGCTTCTGGGGCTTCGTAAAGCCCTGGGCCTCTACGCCAACTTAAGACCGGCCATGATTTTCGAGGAGCTTGCAGATGCTTCTCCGCTAAAACCATCCATTTTGGATGGTGGACTAGACATCCTCATCGTCCGGGAGCTTACCGGCGGTATCTACTTCGGGGATCACGTCACCGAAACCGACGATAACGGAACCGTAACCGCCTATGATATCGAAAGAGATTCGGATTACGAAATCCAGCGGATTGCCCGCACAGCTTTCGAAATGGCCTCTAAGAGACAAGGCCGCGTTACCAGTGTAGATAAAGCCAACGTGCTGGACAGTTCCAGACTCTGGCGCAAAACAGTGGCAGATATGAGTTCGGAATATGACAACATCACCCTGGACAACATGTACGTGGATAACGCATCCATGCAGCTCATCCGGTATCCGAAGCACTTCGATGTAATCGTCACCAGCAACATGTTCGGTGATATTCTCTCCGATGAAGCCAGCCAGATTACCGGTTCCATCGGAATGCTCCCATCGGCCAGCCTGGCAGATGGTAATTTCGGAATGTACGAACCGGTTCACGGTTCCGCTCCAGACATTGCCGGAACCAATCAGGCCAACCCGATTGCGACAATTCTATCCGTTGCCATGATGCTCCGCTACACCTTCAATCTAGGTACGGAAGCGGACGCCATTGAGAATGCGGTAAAGCAATTCCTCAGGGACGGATATCGCACCGGCGACATCGCAACATCTGGCGAAGCCGTATGCGGCACCGTGGAAACCGGTGAAAAGATTGCTTCCTACATCGCTTAGAGGATTTCGTTCCATTCCAGAACATATAAGAACATATAAGAACACATAAAGAAAGCACTAGTTTCGGCATTGCCGATTCTAGTGCTTTCTTAGTTTCATTCTTCAAATTACAAGAAGTTACTCTGCCAACTCTGCAGCTATATGTGCGATTTCTGCAAAATCTTTTACCTTCAAGCTAGCCCCACCGATGAGTCCACCGTTGATGTCTTTCTTGGAAAGAAGATCCTTTGCGTTTCCTGGCTTCATGCTTCCGCCGTACTGAATCAAAAGCTTTTCTCCAATAGAGATGTCGTAAAGCCCTTCCATCATGCCTCGGATGAAGGAGCACATTTCCTCCGCCTGCTCCGGTGTTGCGGTATGGCCCGTTCCAATGGCCCAGATTGGCTCGTAGGCGATGACCACCTTCGCCGCATCTTCCAGGGAAATCCCCTCAAAGGCTGCCGCTAGCTGTCCGCAGACAAAAGCTTGTTCCTGCTTCTTCTCTCGGGTCTCCAAGGATTCGCCCACACACAGGATTGGGGTGATTCCTTCTTCCAGAAGAACCTTCAGCTTCTTGTTCACTGTGGCATCCGTCTCACCGAAGTACTGTCTTCGTTCGGAGTGGCCGACTACGCAGTAGTCTACGCCAATTTCTTTTAACATATCTACGGAAATTTCTCCGGTAAAAGCACCGGAATGCTCATAGTGTACGTTCTGTGCACCCAGAGCGATTCCCGTACCTTCTAAGGCCTTCTTCAATGGCTCCAACTGAGTGAATGGCGCAATGATTGCAACATCCTCCGGACGTTCCAGGTTCTGCGCTTTTAATTCTTTTACATAATGCACGGCCTGAGCGGAGGTCTTGTTCATCTTCCAGTTTCCAGCAATCAAAAATCTCTTCATCTTGTTATCTCCTCATACTGCAATGATTTATTTTTCGTCCAGAATTGCAATTCCCGGCAGTTCCTTTCCTTCCAAGAATTCAAGGCTGGCACCGCCGCCGGTGGAAATATGGGTCATCTTGTCCCCGTAACCGAACTGCTGTACGGCTGCGGCAGAATCTCCGCCACCGATAATCGTCTCCGCATCGGATTCCGCCAGGCATTCTGCGATTGCTTTGGTTCCTACAGCAAAAGCCGGCATCTCGAATACGCCCATCGGTCCATTCCATACGATGGTCTTTGCGGTCTTCAGCGTCTCGGTGAAAAGCTGGATGGTCTTCGGTCCGATATCCAGTCCCATGCGATCCTCTGGAATCTTGTCCGCATCGTAGCACTCATACTCTGCATCCTCTGCGAAGCGGTCTGCTGCAACGGTATCAATTGGAAGGAGTAGCTTTACATGGTTCTCTTCCGCTTTCTTCAGGATTTCCGGAACCAGTTTCAAGCCCTCTTCATCCAACAGAGAGGTTCCGATGGAATAACCCTGGGCCTTGAGGAATGTGTAGACCATTCCTCCGCCGATAATCAGAATATCCACCTTATTCAGAAGGTTCGTGATGACCGGGATCTTATCTCCCACCTTTGCACCACCCATGATTGCTGCGAAAGGTCTCTTCGGGTCGTTCACTGCCTGACCCAAGAACTTCAGCTCTTTCTCAATCAGGAAACCGGATACCGCCGGGATATAGGAAGCAATGCCAGTGGTGGAAGCATGGGCACGATGTGCGGTGCCGAAGGCTTCCTGTACGAATACATCTCCCAGTCCTGCCAACTCCTTGGCGAATTCTGGATCATTCTTGGTCTCTTCGTTCCGGTAACGGACATTCTGCAGAAGCGCCACTTCCCCTGCTTTCAGATCCTTCACAGCGGCTTTGACGCCATCATCCACTACCACGTCGGATGCCAGGAAATGTACGTTAAAGCCCAGGTGCTCCGACAATCTTTCTGAAACCGGTGCCAGAGAGAATTCCGGCTTCGGCTCCCCCTTAGGTCTTCCCATGTGAGACATGAGAACAACCTTTGCACCATTCTCATGAAGATACTGAATTGTGGGCAGTGCAGCCACGATCCTTGTTTCATCGGAAATCGTTCCGTTCTGCATTGGAACGTTGAAATCACAACGGACAACGGCGGTCTTTCCAGCCCATTCCACATCTCTTACTGTTTTCTTCATAATAATCTCCTATCATTTAATATACGAAATCTACTTTTATCGTAGAATAGTTCAGAAGCCGCGCCGGAACCAGCGCGGCTTTTCATATCAATTACTTGTGATCCACAGCATACATATGGCGAATCAGTTCCAGAATCTTGGAGCTGTAGCCGTATTCGTTGTCATAGAAAGCAATCAGCTTGAAGAAGCGGTCATTCAGCTCAATGCCCTCTCTTGCGTCGAAGATGGATGTGTGTGCATCGCCGATGAAATCGGAAGAAACCACTTCGTCGTCAACGTACTCCAATACGCCCTTCATGGAGGTCTCCGAAGCTTCCTTGATCTTTGCACAGAGGTTCTCGTAGCTGGTCGGCTCCTTGAGCATTACGTTCAGGTCGATAACGGATACGTCCGAAGTCGGAACGCGGTAAGAAATACCCGTCATCTTACCCTGCAGTTCCGGAATAACCAGACCCACGGCCTTTGCTGCGCCAGTGGATGATGGAATTACGTTACCGAATACGCTTCTTCCTGTACGCCAGTCCTTCATGGAACGAGCATCTACAACCTTCTGCTTTGCAGTTGCTGCGTGAATGGTGGACATGAGACCCTGCTCAATGCCCCAGTTATCATTGATGACCTTGCAAAGAGGCGCCAGGCAGTTGGTAGTGCAAGATGCATTCGATACCACGTTGTACTCGGACTTATATTCCTCGTGGTTTACACCGTATACGAAAGTCGGTGTGATCTTGTCCTTGGCTGGAGCCGAAATGATAACTTTCTTTGCACCTGCATCCAGATGGGCCTGTGCCTTCTCGGTAGTGTTATACGCACCGGTACCTTCCATGATGTACTCTGCACCGCAGTCTCCCCATGGAATATCGTGTGCATCGCCTTCCATGAATACCGGAATCTTCTTTCCGTTAATCATGATTCCCTTGTCGTACTTCTCAACTGTAGCTGGGAATCTGCCAAAAGTAGAATCATACTTCAGCATGTACACAATGTAATCCAGATCGGAATTACGCCAGTTGATTCCGGCAATCTCCACATCCTCCATGTCCAGGGCAGCTCGCATTACCACACGAGAGATTCTGCCAAAACCACTGATTCCAACTCTAACCATTTTCTCCTCCTTGAAATGCCTTACTCATACTTTGAATTATTCTTCTATCGAAGCCCCGGGAAATGATTCTGCCGTAACGCTTCGAATAATATTATGTTTGCGGAATTCGCCAAGTTAAAGGACCGAAGTCTTGTATTTAGACTCATCGGTATCCGAATCGCATTCTCCCCGTAGGCCTCGATGAAATCTCTCGGAAGGCCCTTAGTCTCTCGACCGAAAATCAGCATATCCTCGTCCTTGTATTCCACCTCCGCATAGTTCTTTGAACCTTTGGTGGTGGCCAGGAACCACCGATGATCGCTGTATTTCTGAATGAATGCCTCCAGGCTGTCATGAACCTCCAGATCCACATACTTCCAGTAATCAAGTCCAGCTCTTCGTACCGACTTGTCGTCAATATTGAAACCCAGAGGGCGAACCAAGTGAAGTCTGGTATTGGTGGCCGCACAGGTTCTGGCAATATTGCCTGTGTTAGGTGGTATCTCCGGTTCTACGAATACGATATGAAACATAGAATTCCCCTTATACATAAAGTCCTTCAATATGATAACAGTTTTGGTTTGCTTTTTCAACTTAAATTCGTTTCAGACAGATATCCTGCACCGGACATTTTTCACATTCTGGTTTTCTCGCTTTGCAGCAATTCCGGCCATGGAAAATCAAGATGTGATGCGCACGTGTCCATCGCTCTTGCCGTATCTGCTCCATCAACTGTTTCTCTGTCTTCAGTACATCCGTTGAATCCGCCATACCTATCCGGTTCGTAACGCGAAATACGTGGGTATCCACCGCAATCCGCTGTTTGTGGAACCCTTCTGCCAGAACCACATTGGCGGTCTTTCGTCCCACTCCAGGAAGTTCTGTCAGCTGATTATAATCTCCCGGAACCTCTCCATCGTACTGTTCCACTAGAGCCTGAGACATCCGTATTAGATTACGACTCTTATTCTTATATAATCCAATGGAGCGGATGATGTTTTCCAGGTCCACCGCATCTGCCTTCGCCATGGCTTCTGCGTTCGGATAAGATGAGAAAAGATTCGGTGTAATCCGATTCACGCTAACATCAGTGGTCTGTGCGGATAGCATAACCGCACAGAGAAGCTCGAAGTGATTCCCGTAGAGGAGTGCACATCCGGCCTCTGGATAGGCTTCATCCAGAAGGTCTAGCACTGCGTCCACCTGCTTTTTGCTGAGTATTCTAGACATTGTCATTAAATTTCCTTTCACCTATTGACATCATTTGTACACAGAATGTATAATTGTATACACAATTAGGATAGTATACAAGAGAGGACTAGCTATGTATAAGAAGATTGAAGAGAACAATCAGCCTCTGTCCACCACTTTGTTTGAGGCACTCCAGAAAGACATCCTTTCCGGTACCATCAAGTCCGGAGAGAAACTTACCGAACAACGTATCTGCGAACGGTACGATGTGAGCCGTACTCCAGTGCGAGAAGCGCTTCGCCAACTGGAGGCGGATGGTCTAATCGAGAACATTCCTCACCGAGGTGCGTTTGCCATTGGCCTTTCCAAAAGAGACATTTCCGATCTTTTCGATTTGAGAGCTCAGTTCGAGATGAAAGCCGTAGAATGGGCCATCCAGCGCATGAGTGAGGAGGATATCGACAAGCTCAAGGAGAATGTAGAAATCATGGAATTCTATACCCTTCGTGGTGATATTGCCCTGGTTCTGGATTTCAATTCCAAGTTCCACAATATCATCTATCAGGGCACGGAGAACCG
>JBNMGJ010000184.1:0-3766 GCA_050872185.1 Mogibacterium sp. | reverse complement strand
CTACCTTAGTTGTTGTAAATGCGACAGCCCCTTTTTTCCATCCATATTAATTTTACCCTAGAATGTAGCTACTTCCGGATCTGCCGGTTCGCACGGGGTTACGGTCTTAGCATAGAGAACCGGTCCCTTCTCGCCGTAGGCTTCTTCGTATTCGATCCGGACTTTGGCGGTGATTTCCACCCAATCGCCGGTCTTGAACTGGTCCGCACCGGCGTAGATGCACATGAGCCCTGCGAACTGGATGTCTTCCACGCAGCAGGTCATGACGTGACGTCCGAAAGCGAATCGGCCCTTCACGTTCAGGTCCTCTGCCATGGCCACGCGGCCTTTGAGTTTCAGCACCTTTCCTTCGTAGTCGTCCTCGTTCTCGTTGATGTCCCGGTACCATTCCGCGTAGTACTCGTCGGCAATTTCGATGCGAGACTGAGTCTTGTCGAAAGGCAGTGGATCCTCGATATCGTCCGGCTCCACATCGTACGGGCCATACTCGTACAGAATCTGGGAACGGCGATTGGCCACCCGGACTTCTTTGTGGAACGGCATCTTATCAAAGCCCTTCGTGCAGCGGTTGAACACCACCAGCTCTGCAGTCTGCATTTTGTCGAAGCAAAGCTGCCGCATGTTCTGGTTGTACATCAGGAAGGTGGTGGCATCCAGGAACAACATCTCCTGGGCGATGAGCCAGTTCGGTGGCATGTTTTCGAAAAGGCTCTGCAGCATCCACATTCCGTTGTACTCCACCAGCACCCGGTCGAACCGGTACTTGCTAGCAATGCGCTGCAGGTTCATCCGAGTCAGATTCTCTTCGTCTTCAATGTATTCCACGTACACGTTCTCCGGGCTGGCAAATGCGGTTACGTCGTATTCCACCTCGCCTTCTTCACACACGAGAAGAAGGGTCGGCACGTCCGCATCGAACTCCGGCGAGTTCAGTGTATCTTGAATAAAAGTAGTTTTTCCGCCGCCCAGAAATCCGGTAAAAAGATATACCGGAATCTCTCTAGCTTGGCGCTCTTCTAATTTTACTGGCATAATTCTCCTTAATTAATTCAATCCAAACAATTCTTTGATGTGATCCTGGACCAGGCCTACACCGATCACGCATACCATTCCGGTGGCTTCCGGTTCACCTTCCCGAACTTCCGGTTCGCCTGGAACGTAGTCAAACTGATACCATTTGCCATCCGTTCCTTCCACGATTCCTTTGGAACGGAGAACCTGTCCGCATTCCTCTTCGTTCTGGAGTGCTGTCAGTGCGTTCTCAATCTGCTCTTTGGTGTATTTGTGGGCGGTGGTAACACCGAATTCATCGAACACTTCGTCGGCATCGTGGCCGTGGTGGTGATGATGGTGATGATGATGTCCGCAGCCGCAATCTTCATCGTGATCATGATGGTGATGCTCATCGTGATCCTCGTCGTGATGGTGGTGAACATGCTCTACGTGACCGCAGCAGCCGACTACCACTTCGTCTTCGTCATCATGATGGTGGTCGTGGTGTTCATCATGGTCATCGTGGCAGCAACACTCGTCGTGATCATGGTCATGGTCGTGGTCATGATGATGATGTTCTGCTTCATGCTCCGCCTGCTCTCTATAAGCTTCCTCTCTCAGGTGGTCCAGCTCTGCAGACAGGGTTTTCTTCTGCTCCATGGTCTCCAAGATTTTCTTTCCGCTAATGTCTTTCCAATCGGTGGTTACGATGGATGCTTCCTGGTTGTGCTCTCTCAGAAGGCCGATAACCTGGTCGATTTTCTCCTGGGACAGGCCCTGCACGTGGCTCAGGATGATGGAGCTAGCGTGCTCTACCTGGTTCACGTAGAATTCGCCAAAGTTCTTCAGATACATCTTCGCTTTCTTCGCATCCACAACGGTGGTGAATCCGTTCAGCTGAATCTCATCATTCTCTAAATCCTGTACGGCAATGATAACATCCGACAGCTTGCCCACGCCGGATGGCTCAATCAGGATGCGGTCTGGATGGTACTGCTCGATTACTTCGTTCAGTGCCTTTCCGAAATCGCCCACCAGTGTGCAGCAAATGCAGCCCGCATTCATCTGGTTAATCTGAATTCCGGTGTTCTTCAGGAATCCCTTAGCCACACCGATTTCACCGAACTCGTTTTCAATCAGGACGATTTTCTCATCTCCATAAGCTTCCTCAATCAGCTTCCGAATCAGGGTTGTCTTTCCGGCACCCAGGAATCCGGAGAAAATATCTACTTTCGTCATTTCTATTCCCTTCTTTCCTATATATACTAACCATTTCGGTTTCAGTTCAACATTCTTAATTCTAACAGAGTAAATTCAGTGGTTCAAGCTCTCCAATCTGTTATTATTGTGTTTTTTGCTTCACCTTTGCATACTTTCAGGGCGAGTTTAGAACATTCCCAGACTCTTGAACAGGAAAAGCCACAGGAATAAAGTAATGCAGGACAGTGGTGTGGCAAAAATAACTGCATTTCCCGCCAACTCTCCGTCGGAGTCCATGGCCTCCGCCATGGTGTAGGAGGATACTGCCGGCGGCGCCGCCATCATGGCGATGAGAGACACCATGGCCACGCCTCGGACGCCCATAGCTGCTGCCAGGCCTAAGCCCGCCGCCGGTACCAGAACTAGCCGGCCCAGTATGCATATAATCAAGTTTCTTTTACCCTCCTTAACGCTGTGAAGGTTGAAGGAAGCCCCTAGCAGAATCATTGCCATGGGCGTGGTGGCGTTGCACATGCCGGAGATGGTCTGATTGATGGCGGAGGGAACGTGGATGTGCAGGAGGATGGCCACAATAGCCGCCAATGCGCCCAGGATGATTGGATTCGTTAGAACTTTGCGGGCTACGGACTTGAGATCCGCCTTCCCGCCCCGAAAATACTCCAGCACGATAACCGCCAGAAAATTGTACAGCGGCACCACGAACATGATGAGGGCGGCGGTCACGGAAACGCTCCCTTTACCGTAGATGTTTTCCGCCACCGGAAGGCCCATCAGCACAAAGTTGCTCCGATAAATCGCCTGAATCATGGCGCCGCGAGTCTTGTCCGGAAGATCCATGTGGGTAACAATTCTCCAAGAGATGCCGCACACCGCCAACACGAAGAGGCAGGCATACGCAATCAGCTTGATATTAAAAGCTTCGGAAATATCCGCCGAATACAGATTCTCGAACATGAGGGCTGGGAACAGCGCCACGAACACCATCTTGTTGAACTTACGAACGTCCTTCTCCGTTAGGATGCCGAACTTTCGAATCAGCATGCCCACCACAAGGTATAGAACCAGCGGAATGACCGCATTTAGACAAATAATAAAGTTACGAAACATTCATTTCTCCTATTTTCTAAAATTACGTTTCCTATTGTACCACACTTCCGGTAGCGGCGCACTTACAGGCGAGCAGCGAGGTGGGCGGTGGCTGCGGACAGGCGAGCGGTGGCTCAGATTCTCGGGTTTCGACGTTTCTGAGCCACCGGGCTAGGAGTTTGGCGGGGCTTGGCGTGAATTCGGTGGCTCAGTTCCTCGGGTTTCGACGTTTCTGAGCCACCGGGACGGGCGTGTGGCATGGCTTGGCGTGAGTTCGGTGGCTCAGATTCCAGGGTTTTGCCGTTTCTGAGCCACCGGGACAGGTGCTTGGCAAGGCTTGGCGTTATTTCGGTGGCTCAGTTCCTCGGGTTTCGACGTTTCTGAGCCACCGGGACGGGCGTGTGGCATGGCTTGGCGTGAGTTCGGTGGCTCAGATTCCAGGGTTTTGCCGTTTCTGAGCCACCGG
>JBNMGJ010000077.1:0-8258 GCA_050872185.1 Mogibacterium sp. | reverse complement strand
TAGGTGTTGGTGGTGGTGGCCCCGTTTCTCGTATAGGTGTAGTGTCCAAAAGATCTCCAGGACGCCACGCTTCCCGCCTGCTTCTCGAAGTCGCTGGCGGAGTTGTCGTACTGCATCGGCACGGAGAACTCGTAGGATTCTCCCTCGTTCAGCACCGCATCGGACTTGGTGGAAATCTTCACCGCCGTCACCTTGGAGTAGTCCTTCGGATTCTCTGTCCAGTTGACGGAATCTTTCCGGATGGAGGATGAAGTCATGCCCGAATCCGTGGTGTAAGACACGGTAAAAGGAAGTTCATCCGAATCCCCATCCCGGGTAGCATTCGCTTTGATGTTCACCGCGTCGGAAAGCTTGAGGCCCACTTCCTTCTTGCACACCATGGCACTGGTGTCGATGGTGGAGTCGGTCCGGGTAATCGGGATGTAGTAGTTGAAATCCTTGGCCGTTCCCTCTTCCGTGCAGGCAATCTTCACCCCGTACTTGACCGTGGAGTCCGCCTTGGAGATGGTCACCTCGTCGGCATTGGTCCCGCTGGATTCCGAGCTGGTCAGGGAGGTTTCTACGTCCATCTTCGCCTCTGCCCGGGCGATGTTGAGTTTGACGGAGGAGTTGGCATTCATGAACTCCACTCCCAATTTCTCTGTTTCACCTTTTTCAATCAAGTAGTCTGCCAATGCTGTAACCGAATCAATATTCGCTTTCTTCATGCCATCTGTTGTATTATACAACGATGTTGCTGTATTCGCCGCACTCCATGAAATCATTTGATTTGTCGCCTGAATTGCTACACAGTTGGAAAAATCCCAGACAACACCAGACATAGATTCGTTCGTGGAGAGTTCGATGGATGCCGTAACATTATTATCTGCCTTTGTGTTCAATCCGTTCACCGGAATGGCCCACCAATAGGCATCCACACCATTTATTTTAATCGCTGAGGTAATACGTTGAGGCGTTCCCGCCTGCACTTCTTTGTTATTGCTAGTAACTTTGACTTGTTCTGCGCCACTGATACTTACACCTTCTGGCAAGCATACATAGAATATTCCATCTCGCAGGACATGGTATCCATTTACTTTGGACGTACCTGGAATTGCATATTCCTCCGCTGAAATTAATCCGTTTACTTTCAGCGTCACACTGCTTCCTGCAGAGATAGACTGAGAAGCTGCACCACCAATATTCACGCTATTAATTGCCATACCGAGGTAATCTTCATCACTGACCGTACTGGTCTCTGTCGAAGTTATTTCTGTCTTTCCATCTGCAGTTATCGGTGTGGTTCCGTCTGCAGAGGATATCTTCAGTGTCGCATTAGCGGTGGAATTCAGTTCACCTTCCAAATATCCGTAGAAAACACCCGAGTCCAATGTACGGTTTCTCTTTAGATGGGCAGTCTCGTAGTGATATTTGGTTCCCTTCTGCAAATAGGTGTTGTAAGAAATCGACTTAATATAGTAGTCATCTCCAACGTCACAATCGCTTCGGAGATCTCTGGCAAGGCAACTGAAGTTACCGTTATTCGAATAGTGTTTTGTTCCGGATTTCTCATCAGTACCATTGGTCAATACATAGGATACATCCGTCCCCTTTGAATCCTCTCGGTAGCAAGCCAGGTTCACTCTTGTGACATAGTATTTCGCATCCGTATCTCCGGTGTTGAAATTATATGTCATGTTGATTTCCGGTGAGGTCTTGGTTCCTTCGTTGTGAATATCGAAGAAGCCCACAATTCCCGCATTTCCATTCTCTCTCGTCACGTCTTTGTAGATATAACGCTTTGCCACATCCGACCCAGATTCAGCCGAGGATGCCATTTTCACATTCACCTGATCTGGAATGAAGGTTGCCGTAATACTCTGAGTATAATCGGATCGCATCGTCGAATCATTTCCCAGATAGGCTTTCTGTTCCGTCACATGCATAGATACACCCTGAACGACGTATGTTTCATCGTCTGCCAGAGCCTTATCCTTCAAATCCGACGGCCAGCCGAAATCTGGAGTATACAGCAAAGCCGTGTGTCCGCCGAGATATATGTTCTCAAATCGATAGGTTATTGTATGATTCGTAGCATCATATTTTGCTTCTTCCGCTGGTGTATATCCCTTCGTATATTTTGTCTGGTTCTTCGTAAGAGCAGTGTCTGTTTCCGAAAAATCCAGATAGTGTTTCTTGCCATCAACGACCACATACGGACAATTCACCACAACTTCTAGACTCTTGTATACTTGCCACTCGATTCCGCTTGTTCCAAAATAATAGGCGATGTGTCCATCCGTACCCAGTGTAACCGCTTGACCTAGTACCCCAGTCTTGAAAGAATCGGTAGACATTGCACTTTTCAGCGGACCGCCCTTCAAGCTTCCGGTAGTAACCGAAGCATTATCTACCTTGCAGGTATGCTCAACACTCTTGTCGTTATCTGAAAAACTACCCAAAGCTGAATTTTTGTCTACTGCAACCAACTGTACCTGGAGTGGATTCGGCACAACCTGTGTTCCTCCGTTGTAGCCCAACATCTTGATATTGTAGCTGACACCTACATCTGGTATCGTAATCGTCTCAACGGATGGATTCAGTTTAACCCGAATCTCTCCACTATATTTACTGAAACCATTTAATTCGCTTTTTGTTCCAGTATATACATTCACCTTCGGCACTTCATTCTGCACCATGGCCACGTCCTCGGCGCCGGTGATTTTGCTGACGTCGGGAAGGCCGTTGAAGTAGAAGACTTCGGAGGTCTTCATGCAGAGGACGTACTGCTTGTCCTGGTCTACGTCCACGTTTTTGTTTCTGGTGATTTCCACGTTGAGGATCTTGGAGGCGTTGCCGGACCAGGCGTCGGTGACGTTGTTGGTAGCTCCCTCTTCCAGTTCCTGACCGGCGAAGGTGACTTTCATCTGGAAAGCGCCCTCTTCGTCCAGGGACTGCGTAACCACTTTCGTGTTCTTGCTAGCGGCCTTAACCGACTGGGCTTTCGCAGACTTCGTTTTCGCTGTCTTCGCTTCCGCCGCCTTGCCCGAATCCTGGGTGGTTTCTGCGGTTTCCGTCTTCGAAGAAGCCGCTGCCTCCCCGTTATTTTCCTCGGCCCGAACGCCGGTTACCAGGGAGGAAATGCCGCACCCCATGCACAGAACCAGCAGGAAGGCCAGCATTTTCTTAAGTTGTGTCTTACTGTGTTTCATGGTCTTACCTTCCTGTGGCTAGTTCGCCTTGGTGGCGGTGAACTGGCTGAGTGTGAATGTTTTGGACGGGTTCTCCTTGAAGAACCGGTATACTTTGGAGCCGTCGGCTTCCGATGTAACGGTGGTTTTGCCAGCGATGTAGCCGGAATCCGAATAGGTCTTAGCGCTTTCCAGGCTGGAATCGGTGCTATCCGGAATAACGCCGGCCGGCCAGGTAATCTGGACTTTGCCGTCGTAGTTGTCGGTCCACACCGTCAGCAGCACGTAAGGGCTTCCCTCCTGGTCATTGACGCTGTAGTGAATGTCCCCGGATTCCTTCGGGATGATGAAGGTTCCTTTTAGCGTAGCGGTGTAGGGACGAGTGGCCTTAACAGTGACCTGGTAGGTCCCTGCGCTCATGCCGGTCAGGGAGATGTTCTCCGTGGTGGCAGTGCCGGTGGCGGTTAGGGTGCCGCTGCCTGCTTTTACCTCTGTATCCCCCTTGGTCACGGTGTAGGTGTAGTCGATGTCTTCACCGGTGACCCGCAGGTGGTCGGCATAGTTGCCCACCGGAATGTCCAAGGATGTGGTGCTGGGCATCAGGGTGTAGCTGTTGCCCTCCCGGCTCAGGAATGTGCTGGTAAAATAAAAGTTCGGGGAGGCGGTGTCCTCCGTCCGGGTCTGGCTGCCGATGTATTTGGCCAGGATTCCCGCCAGGCTCCCCAGGAGAATCATGGCCAGCAGCACGATCAGCACTGGGGCAGGTTTCTTATGAAGGATTCTGTTCTTTCGCTGGTTCAATGAAATACCTCCCTAGTCGATCTGATTTGCGTATAGGTCTACTTTGACGTAGTCCGGAATGCCGGACAGGCTCTCGCTGTTCTGGCTCTTCGGCCAGGTGACGGTGAGGGTGTACACGTGGGTTTCGGCCCGGTCGGTGCCGAAGGTCATGTTGTCCCGTGTTACGGTCCAGGTCTTCAGCTGCTCGGTCTCTTCGTAATCTCCCACCTTCTGGCCATCCTTGTACAGGGTGTATTCCAGGGGCAGGTTGCCGGCGTTGGTGATGGTGATGTCGTATTTCTGCGCCACGTTGCTGATGGTTCCATCCTTGCGCTGGTTGGAAACGTTCAAGGTGTAGGTGCAGGAATCTCCCGGGTGATCCGGAAGCTGATTGCCCTCTGCCAAGGTGATGCTTTCGCTGTTACCCCACAGGGCGACGCTGGCATCGTCGCTTCCGCTGCCGCTAACGGCGAACTTCGCGTAGATGTTGCAGGTGAGCCAGAAGGACACCAGCACCAGGCACAGCAGCAATATCAATGCGTACATGATCCATCTATTTCTGTCTTTGGTGGAATGAACCATTGTCTGGTCTCCTTTCTCTAATCCGCGGTGCGGTTGCTTTGATTCTCGTTGTTGTTATTATTGCTATCGGTGCTATTGCTATCGGTGCGGCCATTTCCGGCCAGGTCTTTGTGCGCGCCGCCGGTGGATTGCTCCTCTCGGAGCCGGCGAATTTCCGCCTTGATGGCTTCGATTTCTTCGTGATCGGCGTCCTTCTCCGCCCGGAAAGACCGCTCCATCAGAAGGATGGCCAGCAGAATCATCAGGATAATTACCAGAGGTTTCCGGAAAATCTGACTGACGCTTCCCAGGTACGGCACCCAGCCGATGACTTTTCCTTTGATTTGGTCCTTGCGGAAGGGGGTATCCGCCACGTTGTTGGCATCCCCCTGGGTGACGATGATCTCGCCCTTTTCCCGAATGATTCGGTGGACAATCAACTCGCCCTGACTCTGGTAGACTACAATGTCTCCTTCTTTCACGTCCTTCGTATCCCGGACCAGAAGGAGTGCCCCCTTGGAGAAGGTGGGCTCCATGCTGCCGGACAGCACGTTGGCCAGACCGTACCCGAAGGGCATAGGCAGCTGATTTCCCAGAATATTTCGCGCATTGGCGGAATAGATGCTCACCCCCAGCAGAATTCCCAGCAGTATCAGAAGCGCCCGCCGAAGGGCTTTCCGCCGGGGTTTTCTCTTGCTCTTGGTTTCGCTACTCTCCATTCTCTCTGTCTTTCCTTCTCTTTCTTCCCAGCAGAAGTCCTGCAAGGAATGCCAGGGATCCCACCAGAATCAGCGTCCAAAGCAGAATGTGCGAGGTATCTCCCGTCTGGATGGCGTGAATCAAACCGTTTCCGCCCTTCTTGCCATTGCCGCCCTCATCCGAGGTGGCCATGGTGTGAATGGTGATGGTATATTGGAGATCCCGGTCCACCGCCTGGTCCCCCAGGCTGGTGTCGGTTTCGTCGATTCCCTGCTCATAAGGCCACTGCCAGTAGATGGTATAGTCTGCGCTTTTCCCCGCCGCCAAAGTCCCGGACTGGGACACGCCATTCAAATCCAAAGCCTGCTTCCATCCCTGGCTTCCTCCCAGAAGCCACTGTCCTCTTCCGGACATGCGGGACTGGATGGGCTGGTTCATGGCCGGGTCGCTCAGGGTCGCTTCCACCCAGACCTTGTAATCCGCCTTGTAGGCACCGCTGTTCTTAAGCTGGAACGTGTAGCTTCCCTCCGATCCCGGTGCAATGACTTTACTTCCGTCTTCGCTCTGAACCGTGGTCTCTCCCTCCGCGTTCTTGTATTCCGCCTGGAAGATGTCCACCTTCGTCTGAGTGCTCCACACCTGCTTTCCATCCCTCACGGTAAAAGCCGCTTTCTTCCCCGCTGCCTTCGCCGACTTCCCAGAGTAGCTCTTGTGCTGGCTCTGTACCGCCGGACTTCCGGCACGGCTGGACTGTGTGCGAACCCTTCCGGTGCTGTTCTCTTGCGCAGCCCCATCGAAAAGGCTGATGTTCAAATCCCCCTGATGGGCGTAGCTGTAGAGGTAATTTCCCACAACGGACCCGGAGGCCACCACCAGAACCGCTAGAATCAATGCGGTCAGCCATACCAGGCTGTGGCTCTGAATCCGATTCTTATGTCTTGCTTGGTTTGCGGACTGCATTCTGTCATCCTTTCTGTGTCACCTGTTTTTCTGACTTTCCGGAATATCGGGGGCTTTCGGGCCTCTCGTGACGTTTCCCTTCTTGTCCCGGTGCTCTGGAAAATGAGAAAACCGCCCCTGCCTGCCACGGGCAGGGGCTGCTTTTACCGCGGTATTGCGGTGAATTGTGTCGATTCTGAATTAGTCGATCTGAGTTACGGTGGTCTTTACGCCCAGTGTAACGGTTCCTGCATCTGTTGCATTGCCCAGTGCAGTGTCCTTGGTGTCGTCACCGGTGTAGTTCCATGCCCATGTGATTGCCAGGCTGTCTGCGCCCTTGCCGGACAGGTCGGTTCCCGGTGCGTACTCTTTGCTGTAACCCTTGATAGCTGCGTTAACAGCTGCTGCGAATTCGTCTGCGCTGTTGTAGTCGGTTCCTGTGATGTCCGTGCCAGCAACGTTGATGGTCAGTGGGCAATAGAATTTACCGTCTACAGTCCACTTGTCATTGAGTGCGAAGGTGCCTTCGTAGCTTACTTTAACAGCAACTTCTGGCTTGCCGGTGAGCTTCATGGATGCCATGGAGCCCTTGGTTCCAGGTGCTACCACGTTCTCAGTGGATACAACGGTGTTCGCAATTGCGGTTGCGGCATCATCCTTCGCATAGCTCTTTGCAAAGGTGGTTCCGTTAGCGGTGATGGTTACGCCGAACTTTGCAACTCTTGCAGCGTCTGTGCTTGTTGCCTGTGTTGCGTACTTCGCGAATGTTCCGCAGATTACGCTTGCTGTCAGCAGTGTTGCTACCAACAGTCCTGAAGCCAATCTCATTGTCTTGTTTTTCTTCATGATTGGTTCTCCTTTCTCTTATTTCCCCCTATTGTTAAGGAATGTTCCTCGCCGTTCCGAAGACCGGCGTGTGATAACTGTATTCCTTCTGTTCGGAACAGTCAGGACCATTCCTTACCCCAAAGGAATTATATATTTGGCTCCGTGTGGCACCCGAAGCGAAATATCTTGTTAAAGTGTTCTGGCCGATGTCCGGCAGATGTGCAGCAAATATCCAGCAAATGGATTTCTGCTGCAGAATCGGATGTGTTCGATGAAACGCTGGTTTCTTTTACCGCCTACTTACGTTCATGCTCCTTCTTCTCCTCTCGGAGGGCATTCAGCTCTGCCAACAGGGCGTCGGTGTCCTTCTGTTTTGCCTTCTCGTACTTCCGGCGGCGGATTACGTCGTAGGCCACCAACAGGATGATCGGGCAGATGACGCAGATAATGAGGCCCTGGGTGGTCTGCATGAACATGGCCGCATTGCCCAGTCCCGGAATCCGCTTCTGATAGATGCCCACCAGGTCGCTAGATTTGACGGTAAAGTTGTCCGCTACATTGTTGGCGTCACCCTTGGTCTTCCAGGTTGGCTGTCCGCTCTTGTCGTGGCCCACCTTGATCACTCGGTGGGTGACGGTGGAAGAACCGTTGCCTTCCGGATTGTAGAAGCAGATGATGTCGCCCTTCTTCACCTGAGCTGCGTCAATGGTGTGGCAGATAATCAGATCGCCGGAGGAAATCTCCGGATCCATACTGTCGGTGAGGACGATCATCGGGAAAACTCCGCCGATACTCGGCACTTCGTTCTTGTTGCCAAAACTCTTGGCAATCAGCGTGATGTTCAGCACCAGAATCGGAATCAGGATTACGCACAGAATCACGCCTACTACCGTTAACGCTTTGTGGCCGGTGGAGGCAGGTTCCTGGGTGGCTGCTTTTACCGAATTGGCCTTGCGGGGATTGGTCCCCTGATGCTTTTCTACCTTCGTATTCTCATCCATAATCTAATGGTCCTTTCTGTAAATCTCGGGAACAAAAAATACCTGCAACGAAGTGCAGGCACTCGTTCAACAGGCAAAATAAATACGTATATTTATAATGTGATATAGTCTTAATGAAGTAATAATCGGATGGCGTATCGGCGCCTACCATCGGCGCGCGACCCTTGTCCGTTATTGAAATCCTATCTCTATAGTCCCCCATCAATTCTGCAACACGTCTTGGAGTTGTGTGCCTGCAGAAATATGATTTAAATCTACCTTATTATACCCCCCCCAGTAT
>JBNMGJ010000314.1:0-1081 GCA_050872185.1 Mogibacterium sp. | reverse complement strand
CGTCCTCTTTGGTATAAAAACATTACGATTAACTTGAATATATCACAGTCTTTGTGGGGTGTCAACATATTCCATCTTGTTTTTCTTAATATACGACAAGTTTTTTGTCGATTTCCACGAAATCCGGAAATTCGCTGGCGCAATGTGCTAGTCATCTCCGTTGGCAAGCACATCCTTCTGAATTCGTGCCACTTCCTCGTCTAGGTGCTCCAGCCCTGGAAGCATATCCGCATAGCGGTTCTCGGAACCGCGCTGCACTTTGGCTTCCCCCACGGAAACCCCTAATTGATACTCTGCTTTCTTCAATGGCAGCAAGGTTCCTGCACCACCAATACATCCACCTGGGCAGGCCATTCCTTCCAGCAGATAACCGTTCAGTTTTCCCGCCTTGGCCCGCATCATCATCTTCTTGCACTCCGACAGACCTTCGGCCCGTTCCAGAAGCACTTCCCGTTCCGGGTCAATCTCGTGGATGCGATTCTTGACCGCTTCCGCAACACCGCCACCTTTGGCGAATCCGTATCCGTCACTGCTGGCCCGGCGAAGCTCGTCTCCTTCTTCAATGGAACCGAAGTCCACCTTCTTCGCTTCGAACATTCCGGCCACCTCTTCGTAGGTCAACACGAAATCCACGTAGCTCTTCACGCTGCGGCGGCTGGCCTCCTGTTTCTTGGAAAGGCACGGCCCGATGAAGGCCACTTTGCATTCCGGATGCAGCTTCTTCACCAGTCTGGCGCTCAGCACCATTGGCGTCAAGGCCATGGAGATGGTTCCGGCATATTCCGGGAACTCCTTCTTCGCCATGATGGACCAAGCCGGGCAGCAGCTAGTTCCCATGAAAGGCAGGTTTTCCGGCACGTCATGCAGGAAGTGCTCCGCTTCCTGGATAGTGCAGAGATCCGCGCCTACCGCTACCTCCACTACGTCGCTGAATCCCAGTGCCCCGAAGGCTTCTTTCATCTTGGTATCCGTCAGCCCCTTGCCGAACTGTCCCGCAACCGACGGCGCCACCATGGCCACTACCGGCGTGCCGCTTTGGATGGCCTTGATGGTCTGGTAGATCTGACCCTTGTCCACGATG
>JBNMGJ010000208.1:0-3229 GCA_050872185.1 Mogibacterium sp. | reverse complement strand
GGATAGGATTCCGCGATGTGGCCGTCTTCGTCCACCTGAATTCGGAACTGCGGCTGGGCTTTGTAGCCTTCCACGTTCTTCTCCTTGAGGATGTATGCTCCTGGCTTCAGCTTGATGTGAATCAGGCCCGTCTCATTAGTTTCCAGTGTGTTGTCCTCTACCCGCTGGGTGAATCCGTACTCACTGTCATCCTCTTCGTAGTTATACGCATTGGCCTTCGGGTTCTTCCACACTTCGAAGGTATCCGGCTCATCCAGACTGGAAATCTGGAACTTCACGTTCTCCATTCCGTTAATGGTAAAGTCATCGATCTTATCGATGGTAATGTAGTTGGCCTTCACGTACATATTCCGCAGGCTTACAGTCTGATAAGCCGTGGACGGAACATCGTCCGGATATGCTTTGGCCTGCACTTGAATGCCATCCGTATCCGAATACTTCTGCCATTCCAGGTCCTGCCGAGCCACGTCTTTGCCTGTGGATTCGGTATCCGTATTCGTCTCTGTGTTACGAACCGTATAGGTGTAGGAGGAGTTGTTGAAGTCCTCCAGCTTGTAATTCTTTTCCTTAATATTATAGGTCTGGTAATCCCTTGCCTTGAGCACCCATGTGTAGGTGTTGGTCTTCTCATTGTAGGAATCGTAACCGGTCTCACCGCTTCCTGCATCGGACTTCGGCTTGATAACCAACTTGTAGTCCTCCGTATCTGGATCGTTGGCTGTCGGCTTGTCCTTGTGGGTTACGTCAATGCTGAACTTGTCCTTCAGCTCGCTGATGGCCTTCTTGGCACTTCCGGTAAAGGTCTTGGTTACCACCAGCTTACCTTCCTTCGCTACCAGAATTCCATCTACGTGCCAGCCATCACTGTGCACGAACTTGAAGGAATACCAGCGCACCTTAAAGTTATCCGTGGTGAGCTGATCCTTCGTCACCACTCGGTCACCCACCTTAATCGGGTTACTTGCACTATAGCTGGAACGGATATTCTCCAGCACCTGCTCATCCGATGGGAAGGATTCGAAGGTGATGCCCTGGTACGGAGTCTTCACCATGCTTCGAAGGGCGGTGTCCGTCTCGTAGGCTCCGGATTCCTCGGTGGCCGGTGCCAGAATGCCCAGGTCTCCGTTCTTGTCCACACTTAAGTTGTTATCCTCGTCCACGCCAGCGGTGTACAGGGATTTGGTGAAATCCTGCTCCGGCGCTGCAGAGAAGCCGTTGGACAGGTTGTCCGCGATCTCGCAGTACCGGTTCACGTAGAAGTTGCAGCTGGCAATTCTTCCGTTGGTGTTCAGTCCTGTCCAGGTGGCTTTCAGGGTAATCTCGCCGTTCACCTCATAGGACTTGAGTTCCTTGACACTGAGGGTGTCCCCGGCATTGTACTTTAGAGCCGTATCCCCCAAAGTCCAACCGTTAAACTTATACCAATACTTCTTATTTTTCGAAGAACTCGGTACAGAAACCCGCACCCGCTTGGAATCCACGTTCAGAAGCTTATAACTCTGCTCGTTTCGGCTGATTGTGGTGGTAAAAGTACCTTCTCCCTGCACCTGACCTTCGTAATCCGGCTTCTGGATACCGGCAGTAACCTGGTTCAGTTTCTCCAGGTTGTTCTCTACAGTAGCTGCATCGTAGACAATCTTAATCTTATTGTTCTTCGGGTTGACCGGTTCAATCTTGATGCCGTACTGGAGGTTTTTAAAAGTATATGTTACCTTGTTGCCATCTTCCGAAGTTGTAGTGGTTGTAGGCTCAATCTCCTTCATGGTCTTCCGGTCCAGACATTTCCACTTGTATCCGTCCTTGGTCGGAAGGGTAAAGCTGTAATCCTCTCCGGCACGGACGTAATAGTAATCCTTCAGGTCCGTCAGCTTATCCGGATCGGAAATGGTGACGGAGCAGAACATGTTTTCCTTGAGAAGGGTCTTGTCGCTGAGTTCCTTACTGTTCGTAAAGTAGCTCAAATGCCCCTCCGTGTTAGCCGGAAGATAATAGACGAACATTTTGTCCTTTTCTGCTAGCAGGACTTTCCAGTTTCCATCACTGTCCTTGCTGGGTGCCTGATCCGCCCATACATGATCCGGATCATTTGCAGCGGTGTGGGGGAAGATTCGATCCCCGTTGAACTCGGAAGCCTTAAAGCCAAAGTCTCCGTAGATTTTCTCCAGCTCTTCCGGCGTGGTGTAGTAGCGCTTTCCTTGCTTTCCCACTACATTATTCCGGATGGCAATGCGCTGCCAGGTGCCGTCCAGTGCCACGTAGTATTCCACGCCTTCTGCGTAGCTAATCATGGCATCATCGCCTCCAGCGGCATCGTCTGCAAATGCCGTAATACCTGAAAGCATCAGCACTGTGCTCAGTAGGAACAACCATCTGGCGATGTGTCTTGTTCTTACTTTCTGTTTCTTTCTTTTCTCTCGTCCTTCATGAAGCATTACGATGTAACCCCTTTCGTCCTATCGCAATCAATAAAAAATCGTTATATGTATTTTTAAAATTTTTGAAAATAATAGGTAAAATTTTTAATACTTATTCAGGTTAATTCTACTAAATTAATCAACTATTGTAAAGCGGTTTACTTCATATTTCATACTAGTTTTATGAGATTTTTTCGTGTGATTGCATAAAAATAAAGCGCCTCGAATAGTCATTCATGACCGGTTCCGAAGCGCTCTATTAAATTTGTTTTTACCGAGTGGGTACCCATGGATGCTCCACGAAAACGATTTCGCGAGAAGTCATTTCCGTCATCATCAAAGGTACAGAGTCCTAGTTAAATAGGTATACGCTAGATGACAAAAGCATGAATACCACCATGATAACACCTAGTATTAGCGCCATCACACGGCTGAGTTTCGTGATTTTTCCTCGATCCGTGGCGAATCCGGTAGGGCCAGCTTTCTCCGTCTTCTTTGTCGTCTTTTTATTACTTTTCTTGTTCGAAGCCATTTCGACCTCCTTTCTATTGCACATCAATGATTATACAACTTTCTTCTGTTGATTTGAATTCTTTTCTCATCTTATCGGCATTATAGACCATTTTGAAGACAAGTTCCACTCGTATTACAATTAATCCAGTGACGGTCGGAGGCTCCGTGTCTCGCACCCACGTAGGGAACGGACCTTCGCAAAGCAAATGATTCTGCAAGTCCATTTGCGTGCGAAGGTCCGTTCCCTTCTTTTACCAGAAAAGCCCTTTCTTCTTATATTCTTCACTCTCCATGTCCAGCAG